>JBHEOJ010000002.1:0-25124 GCA_046260855.1 Thioalkalivibrio sp. | reverse complement strand
CCGACAGGCTGCGTGCATAGCCAAGGTCACGCAGCAGCTGCGCCGCCTTCAGGCTGCGCCGCCCGCTGTTGCACAGGCACAGCAGGATATGGTCCTGCATCACGTGGTGTTTGTTGAGCAGCGACAGAAAGTGCTGGAAATCCCGCTCGTCCGGCTCGTCCGCATCCAGCAGTTCCTGCTCTTCCTCCGACAGCTTCTTGCCCAGCAGCTGTTTCAGCTGGAATAGCGGCACCGACACGGCCCCTTCTACGGACCCTTCCAGCTCCAGCTCGAAGGGCTGACGTATGTCCAGCAGTACGGCCAGGCCGATATCGACCAGCTCCCGCGATGCACCCACGCTGATCTCCAGCTGCGGGTCCTGCACCGGATCGTTCTTCTCGTTGTTCATGCTCAGTCCTCTGCAAAGGGGGTGAATAATGGCCCCCACCCGATCGCCTGGCCGGGCTAATCTCACTCATTATGTTTGGTTAAACATAACGTCATTGTAAACGCCTGCAACTTCCTAAGGGTTGACGGGGCCGAACTACAATAAGCCCAGAGGGTGATGGGTGTCCGAGGTGTTTCCTGCCTCCGGTGAGTTCGATCGTCTGCCGCAATCGTGGTTCTGGAGGAGTCGTATGAGTCACGCAGAAATCCACAGATCGCATCGCGTAGGATGGTTGCGTGCAGCCGTGCTCGGGGCAAACGACGGAATAGTGTCGACTGCGAGCCTGATTATCGGTGTTGCAGCAGCGGGCACTCCCCGTGAAGGAATCCTTCTGGCCGGTGTTGCTGGCCTGGTCGCAGGCGCAATGTCGATGGCTGCAGGTGAGTATGTATCCGTCAGTTCGCAGACGGATACTGAGCATGCAGATCTTGCCATTGAGGCAAAATCGTTAAAAGAAGATATCGGTTTTGAAAAAAAAGAATTGGCCAAAATATATGAATCAAGAGGCGTTGAGCCGTTACTGGCGCAGCAAGTGGCTGATCAGCTCATGGCCCATGACGCTCTGGGTGCGCATGCCAGGGATGAAATAGGTATTTCAGAGAACGGGACTGCACGGCCAGTTCAAGCCGCTTTTTCTTCAGCGGGTGCCTTTACCATTGGCGCTTCTCTCCCTTTAGCAGTTGCGTGGGCTGTACCAGCCAACCTAATTATTTACCTCGTCGCGTTGTTTTCTTTGCTTTTTCTCACTTTTCTTGGCGCTATCGCGGCGCGTGCCGGTGGTGCGTCAATCACTGTCGGCGCTATCAGGGTGACATTCTGGGGTGCACTCGCAATGGCCCTGACGGCAGCAGTCGGTCGGATTTTTGGTGTCGTTGCATAACATGTCTCGATAGAGGGCGGGGATTACAAAACTCTCAACCCAAACCTATCCCATCCCGACTGTACTTCCCGAGGTCGCAAGGCGCGTGACGCGGGGGGGGCGGCGTCATGCGCTCAAGCGTTCTTATTGACACACGTACGCAATAGCGTACCATCTCTCTAAGTCATTAAGTGGAGGTGTGTCATGACTGCAATTACCGCCAGCGAGGCTCGCGCCAAGCTGTACCGCCTGATCGACGAGGCCGCATCCTCCCATCAGCCCTTGCTGATTTCGGGCAAGCGCAACAGTGCGGTGCTGGTTTCTGCGGAAGACTGGGATGCGATCCAGGAGACGCTGTTTCTGCTCTCCATTCCGGGTATGCGCGAATCGATCCGGGAAGGCATGGGGACGCCTGTTGACGAGTGTGCCGAGGACCTGGATTGGTGAGTTGGCACCTGGTCTATACGAAGCAGGCCCAGAAGGACGCAAAAAAGCTGGCTTCAAGCGGTTTGAAAGCCAAGGCACAGGAGTTGTTGGCTGTCATTGCTGAAGACCCCTTTCAGAGGCCGCCCCCCTTCGAAAAGCTTGTTGGCGATTTGGCCGGGGCCTATTCGAGACGAATCAATATCCAGCATCGGTTGGTATACCAGGTGCTGGAAGAGAATCGGGTCGTCAAGGTGCTACGGCTGTGGAGCCATTACGAGTGATGCCTGGCAGGGACTCGACCAGAACGGCAGGGCTTTCGCGCCTTCACCCGGATGGCCCGGGCCCCTACCGGATTGGACAGACCCGCATATCAGGATGAGTCTTGTTCATCCTTCATCCTTCATCCTTCATCCTTCGGCGATCACGCCGGCCGCCTGCTGGTCCGCATGGTATGAAGAGCGCACCATCGGCCCGCTGGCCACCTGGCTGAAGCCGATCTCGTAGCCGATCTCCGCTAGGCGGTCGAATTCCTCCGGCGTCACGTAACGCTTGACCGGCAGGTGATGCAGGCTGGGCTGCAGGTACTGGCCCAGGGTGAGCATGTCGCAGCCGTGTTCGTGCAGATCCCGCATGACCTGCACCACCTCGTCCATCTCCTCGCCCAGACCCAGCATGAGCCCCGACTTGGTGGGGACCTGGGGATGGTATTCCTTGAAGGTGCGGATCAGTTTCAGGGACCAGTCGTAGTCGGAACCCGGGCGGGCTTCCCGATACAGGCGCGGGATCGTCTCCAGGTTGTGGTTGAACACGTCCGGGGGGGACTCGTTGAGGATGGCCAGGGCCACGTCCATGCGGCCGCGAAAGTCCGGCACCAGGATCTCGATGCGAATGTCCGGATTGAGTTCCCGCGTGCGACGGATGCAGGACACGAAGTGTCCGGCGCCGCCGTCGCGCAGATCGTCCCGGTCCACAGAGGTAATCACAACGTAGCGCAGCGCCATGGCCTGGATGGTGGCGGCGAGGCTTTGGGGTTCGTTGGCATCCAGGGCCTCGGGGCGACCATGGGCCACGTCGCAGAAGGGGCAGCGACGGGTGCAGATGTCACCCATGATCATGAAGGTGGCGGTGCCATGGCTGAAACACTCCCCCAGGTTCGGGCAGGAGGCTTCCTCACACACCGTATGCAGATGCTGTTCGCGCAGCACTTTCTTGAGCCGCTGCACCTCGGGGCTGCCATGGGTGCGGGCGCGGATCCAGGCCGGCTTGCGCAGGGGGCGCTCCGTAGGGGTGATCTTCACCGGGATGCGGGCCACCTTGTCGGCGGCGCGCAGCTTGACCCCGGGCTGTGGGGACTTGTTTGTGTCGGTCATGGTGTCCTTGGTCTCGATCATGTTCGGGGCCCGGCGCTAGCAGGCTGTTGAAATAGTCTCGGGCGGCGCCATGCTGCGTTGGAAAGCGGCTCAAAGCGTCCAAGCGACCTGGGCTCATGTACGCGCAGTACACTGCGCTTTTTCGCCGCTTTCCGCCTTGCCTGGCATCCACCGGAGCCTTTTTCAACAGCTTGCTAGGGGCGCGGGCAGGGCTGCGGTTCAGTCGCCGCGCAGCATATCCATCACGGCCTTGATCTCGGCCTCGGCCTCTTCCACCGGGTCGATGCGGTCGCCCTCGCAGACTTCCGCAAGGCACAGGCGACTAAAGGCGGGCACAGCGTCGAAGCGCGGCACGTCGCTGCGTCCCTGATGGCCGTAGGCGTAGAGCTGGGCCACCTGGACCACGTCACAGTAATCGGCCTTCTCGCCGGCGCTACGTTCCCAGTTATCCGCCTCGCGCACCACCTGGCTCATGTCCGGCCCAAGCCCCCAGTGATTGACCACCAGTTCGCCGGTCAGGCCGTGGAGCCGGGTGATGATGCCCTCCAGCTCATCCTCATTGATGTTGGGCTGGTGCTTGCCGATGTAATCCAGGATGGGCACTACGCCGACATCATGAAGCAGGCCGGCCAGCAGGGCGTGATCCGCATCCAGGCGGCCGCAGTGCCGGGCGATGACGAAGCTCAGGGCGGAGACATGGATGCTGTGATCCCAGAGCCGATGCATGCGTTGTTGCAGGCTCGGTACGTCGGTCTTGAACACCGCACCCATGGCGATACTCATGACCAGTTGGCGGGTGGTCTTCATGCCCAGGCGCTGGATGGCGTCGCGCACATGGCCCACCGGGGATGAGCCGCCGTACATGGCGCTGTTGGCGGCCTTGATGAGACCGCCGGTCACCGCCATGTCCATTTGTACGATGCGCGCCATGGCATTGAAGTCGGTGTCCGGGTCCTCGCTGGCGCGCTGGATCTTGAGGGCCACCTCCGGGACGCTGGGCAGTTCCAGCCGGTTGCCCATGCAGTCCTGGTAGAGCTGGGCGAAGATTGCGCCCTCGGTGGCGCCGTACTCCACTTCTTCCAGCTCAATGCCCGAGCTGGTCTCGTCCGCCTTGAAGGTCTCGAACAGCTGTCGGTCAACTCGCAGCATCTGCCCGGGGGTCAGGGCCACGGCGTAGTCCTGGGAATCGGCCTGGCCGAACACCGGGCGCCGGGCACGGCTGGAGCCGGGCTCGATGACCAGGGGTTTGCCGGCGCTCACCAGATTGATCTTTCCGGACAGCAGGTAGCTGAACCAGCGGTGCTCGTCCCGGGCGGTGAGCCGCAGGCCGGCCTTGAGGTCGATCAGTTTGGTCTTCTCGGCAAGGCGGGCGCGATAGTCGGAGCCCAGTTCCTTGATGGGCCAGAGGCTATCCAGTACCTGCTTGAGGGCTTCAGGCGTTGAGGACATGCTTGATGGCTTCCAGTTCGTCCCGGGCCTCCTCCAGGATGGTTAGGTTCATGTCCTCGTCCAGGCTGCCGATGTCCAGTTTCTTGAAGGCGGGTACCTGGTCCGGCCGGGGCAGGCTCGCCATGCGCGGTGTGTTCAGGTAGCACAGCAACTGGCTGACGATCACCAGGTCGCAATAATCGGGTTTCTCGCCGGTGTCACGCATCCAGTTGTCCGCATCCTCGGCCACGGCCACCAGCTCCGGATCCATGCCCCAGTAGTTCATCACCAGCACGCCCGTCATGCCGTGCAGCTTGAACAGGGTGGTCTCCATGGCCTCGGCAGAGGGGATCGTACCCTGCTGTTCCATGTACTTGAGGACGGGGATGATGCCGATGTCATGCATCAGGCCCGCCAGCAGGGCCCGCTCCGGATCAAATTTGCGGCTCTTGCGGGCCAGCACGTAGGCGATGGCCGAGACGTTGACGCTGTGTTCCCAGAGCGCGCGCATGCGTTCCTTCACCAGGGGCGAGTCGCTCTTGAAGGTCTGACGCATGGCGATGTTGGTGGCGAGGATCCGGGTGGTCTTCAGGCCCAGGCGCACCACGGCGTCGCGGATATTGGTGATGGCCTGGGCGCCGCGGTACAGGGGGCTGTTGGTGGCGTGCAGCAGTGCGCCGGCTACGGCGGCATCCATCTGTACCACCTTGGTGATCTCCGGGATGCCCACGTCCGGGTCGTCCGCCATGCGCTGGATACGGATGGCCACCTCGGGCATGGGCGGCAGCTCCAGCTTGTTGCTCATGGTGGCTTCATAGATCTCCTGGAAGATGCGCCCCTCGTCGGCGTTGATCTCCACATCGTTGACCTCGAAGCCCGCCGTGCGCTCGGCATTGAGCCGTTCGCCGAAGGTCTGCTTGTCGACGGACAACAGTCGGCAGTCACTTTCAGCCACGGCGAATTCATTGCTGATGCGATCCGGAAACAGAGGCAGTTTTGCCCTCGGTGAATCCGGCGTCACTCGGGCAGCCTGGCCCTGGCTCACCAGGGCCAGGCTGCCTTCCAGCAGATAGACCAGCCGCTCACGCCGGTCGGCACCGTTGAGCTTGGTGCCCGGGGGCAGTGTTTCCTGTTCGGCGGCGGAGAGGATGGTGGCGCGTCCCTCGTCGCTGAGTTCCTTCAGGGGTACGAGTTCGCTGGAAAGTTGATCGAGCGATTCCGTCATGTGGCAGTTTCCCGGTTGGTGGTGCTGTGTCGTGGCGTCAGCTTTTCATTGTCTCACAGGGACATGGCAATCCCAATTGCACGGCCATCCGCAGGGGACGGCCGTGGCATCGGGCAGGATCAGCGGGCGGCTTTCAGGGCCTGGTCCAGGTCTGCAAGGATGTCGTCGATATGCTCGATGCCCACGGACAGGCGCACCATGTCCTCGGGTACACCCGCCGTGGCCAGTTCCTCGGCGGAGAGCTGGCGGTGGGTCGTGGTGGCGGGATGACAGGCCAGGGTCTTGGCATCGCCGATGTTCACCAGCCGGGTGGCCAGTTTCACGGCATCGATGAAACGTGCCCCGGCCTCGCGCCCGCCCTCCACGCCGAAGGACAGGATGCTGGCGGGACGTCCTTCCATGTAGCGCTTTGCGTTGGCGTGATCCGGGTGATCTTCCAGGCCTGCGTAGCTGACCCAGCGCACACCCTTCTGGTCTTTGAGGAATTGCGCCACAGCCAGGGCGTTCTCGCAATGGCGGTCCATGCGCACCGCCAGGGTCTCGATGCCCTGCAGGATCAGAAAGCTGTTGAACGGCGAGATGGCCGCGCCCATGTTGCGCAGCGGCACCACCCGCGCCCGGCCGATGTAGGCGGCGGCGCCAAAGGCCTCGGTGTAGACCACCCCATGGTAGGAGGGGTCGGGCTGGCACAGGGCCGGGTAAAGGTCGGCATGATCGGCCCAGGGGAACTCACCGGAATCCACGATGGCGCCGCCGATGCTGGTGCCGTGCCCGCCCATGTACTTGGTGAGCGCATGGACCACGATGTCGGCGCCGTGCTCAAAGGGGCGGCACAGGTAGGGGGTGGGCACGGTGTTGTCCACGATCAGCGGCACGCCGTGTTCGTGAGCCAGCTCGGCCATGGCCGCCAGGTCCGCCACGTTGCCCGCTGGGTTGCCCACGGACTCACAGAACACCGCACGGGTGTTCTCGTCCATGAGTGCCTTCATGGCCTTGAGGTCCCCGGGTGGTGCAAAGCGCACATCGATGCCGTAGCGTGGGAAAGTGTGGGCGAACAGGTTGTAGGTGCCGCCGTAGAGGGTGCTGGTGGTGACGATGTTATGGCCGGCCTGGGCCAGGGTCATGATGGAGTAGGTCACCGCCGCCATGCCCGAGGCCAGGGCCAGTCCGCCCACGCCGCCTTCCAGGGCCGCCACGCGCTTTTCCAGCACGTCATTGGTGGGGTTCATGATGCGGGTATAGATGTTGCCCTGGACCTTCAGATCGAACAGGTCGGCACCATGCTGGGTGTCATCGAAGGCATAGGAGGTGGTCTGGTAGATGGGGACTGCCACGGCCTTGGTGGTAGGTTCCGGGCTGTAGCCTGCGTGGATCGCCAGGGTCTCAAATTTCATGGTGCTCATTCCTCCGGGATGCGGCGTGCCGCTTTTAATTGGATAGGGCTCTTGCACAGCCTGCTAGCGACGGCGGGCGCCGATGAATTCGCCTGCCAGGTCGATCAGTCCATGGTCCCGCAGCCAGCCCTGGGCATCGGCGGCGTCCTGCTCGAACCAGGCCCGGGTGTGGCCCAGACGAAAACTGTAGCCCCAGGTGTCCATGTCCGCCATGAGCCGGTCGCGCCCTACGCCCGGGAGCCGATCCGCCAGCAGGATCTGCAGAAAGCATACGGCACTTTCTTCCAGGTCGTCGCTGCCGGCATCGGTGTCCAGGCCGTCCCGGCGCCGGGGGTCCATGCTCAGGTAATGGCAGCCCTCGTGCAGGGCCGAATGCACCGGGGTGTCCGGGCTCACATGCAGCCGATCGCCCACCAGGCCTGCCTCGGGGGCGCCCCAGTAGGAGCCGGGCAGGGGAGCGCCAGGCTCGTGCGCCTCGATACCCAGGCCCAGGGGGGTGAACAGATGGCCCAGGGCCATGAGGCGCTCAGGGTCGCATCGCAGGACGTCGATGGTAGAATTGGTGGTAAATAAGGGGACTTTTAGCATCTTTACAGGTATACATTCCATAAACTATTTGTATAGCATCTATAATCGAATGGTTTTCTGTGCAACGATTGAATTGAAAAAGATTAAAAAAACTATCAAAACAATCGGTTCATAGCGATTAACTTAATTTTTACGCCCATTGGGAGGAAAGCATGAAGCATGTTTTGAGCATTGTGGCACTGGGCATTGCCTTTGCCCTGGGTTGTGGCGGCGCCTTTGCCGGTGATCCCCAGGCCGGCCGGATGAAGGCCGATACCTGTCTCGGTTGCCACGGTATTGCCAACTACAAGAACGCCTATCCCACCTTCCATGTCCCCAAGATCGGCGGCCAGCATGCCGACTATCTGGTGGCGGCCCTGCAGGCCTATCAGGCCGGTCACCGCCAGCATCCGACCATGCAGGCCCAGGCGGGCAGCATGAGCGAACAGGACATGAAAGACATCGCGGCCTTCTTCGCGAACGCCCCGCGCTGATCCGCCCCGGCCAGGCAGACCTGGCCCGATAGACAGACTGTAGAGGACATCGAAGATGAAGATCATGCATATCCTTAGCGCCGCCCTGGTGTTGCCCCTGGCCCTGATGGCCACACAGGTCATGGCCGGCGATCCCCGTGCCGGCGAAGCCAAGGCGCAGGCCTGCATTGCCTGCCATGGTGCCGATGGCAATAGCACTACCACCGCCTTCCCGCGCATCGGCGGTCAGTATGAGAGTTTCCTGCTGCGCACCCTGCGCGGTTACAAGTCCGGTGAACGGCAGAACGCCATCATGGCCGGCACCGTCGCGGGCCTGAGCGATCAGGATCTCCAGGACCTGGCAGCCTACTATGCTGGTCAGGATAGCGCGCTGTACGTGCCGGCCCTGCGCTAAGTAGCACAGTCGGTTGGATAAGGGCTGGAGCCGTTTCGCGGCTTCAGCCCTTTTTTGTGCCCGTGTGTCAGGCCCGGGGTTCGTTGCCGCCCGGCAGGCGCAACAGAGGCGGTTTGCGGTCCTTGAGTCCCGGCGGGCAATGTTGCGGGTGGTCCCGGTACCAGTCCATGGCCGCGTCCACGTAGGCACGCAGGCCAGAGGTGACGTAGAAACGGGCCTGTTCCGGGCCCCTGACCGTGGGCGCGCCGTTCTCTGCGATCACCGCAGCCTTGAGCAGGGCGAGAATGGTGCTGGCAGCCTGGCGCTTGTCCATGGCGGTGATGGCCTGCCAGGCGGCAGGCTCGAAGTACAGACGCATCAGGTCCGGGCGCTGGGTGAGCAGCATGCAGGCCACCTGCTTGAGGCTGCGGTCGGCCTCGGCCCAGTCGTTGACCAGTTCCGAGGACAGCAGCGTGCGCAGTTCATCACGGCCCTTGGCGGAGATCATGCCGGCACGTGCAGGGAGTGGGTGGACGTCAGGCCCATGGCGTCGGGCGCGGGCTGATCAGCGCCGGCCACGTTAGGTGTTTTGAGCGGCCCATTTGGCGGGGGTGAAGGGGCGGATGGTCAGGGCATGGATGGCGCCGCTGGCGATCTCCGAGCCCACTGTGGCGTAGACCCGCTGATGGGCCTTCACCGGGCTCAGACCTTCGAATTCGGGGCTGATCACGATGGCTTCGAACTTGCCGTCTCCCCCGGTGACCTCCACACGGGCGTCGGGCATGTGGTTGCTGATCAGTTGCTGAACCTGTTCGGGGGTCATGGGAAGGCTTACCTGCTGGCTTTGGATCGAGGCGCACCATGATACCCCGTGCGCCCGCGTCCGTCAGCCGGTGTCCCTGTCCCGCTGACTGGAGGGCTCGGCCTCAAGCCCCAGATAATTACGGATCTCCGGCCATTGGTGTTGCAGCACCTGGTCCAGGTAGGCGGACATCAGGTGGGCCCGATCCACGCCCTCGACCCAGCCGTAGATGGACTGTCGCAGTTCCCCGGTGTTGTTCACGTTCACGTGCAGGTCATGGATCACCCGGCGCCATTCCTCCAGGGTCGGGCTCAGGTCCAGGGCCCGGAACAGTGCCTCCAGGGCCTGGATCATGGGTCGGGCATTGTCAGCCAGGCCCAGTCGCGCCGGGCTGATGGGCTGCTCTCCTGCCCCTTGGCGACCCAGCCACAGGCTGAAGGCCATCTGGCGCAGGCTGTGGTAGACCGGTTCGTCGGAGATGAAGGCAATCAGCAGGTTGCGCCGATGGGCCTTGAGGGCCAGTTCGCCGTAGCGCCAGTGGCCGTCGCGCACAAACTCCCCCAGGCGCAGGTGGGTCTGGAAGGGGGCCCGGTGCAGTTGGTCCAGGATCAGGAAGGTGGCATCCCCTTCGCTCAGGGCGCAGGCTTCGGCCATGACCCGATCCAGGGCGTCCATGGGTGGCTCTCCGGGCGCTTCGTCGCCGGGTTCCGCCGGATCCATGCGCACCGGTTGTTCCGGGGGCGGATTGGTGAATTCGTGGTAGAGCACCTGGGCATGGCCCAGGGCGTGTCCCAGGGCATAGGCGAAGGCGCTGCGACGCCGGCCGCTGTCACCTTCCAGATTCAGGCAGCGCAGGTGCTCACCAGGCGCCGACAACAGGCATTGCACCGCATAGCCGTAGTCTTCGTCGCAGACGAAGCCGTGTTCCGCAAGCCTTTGTTTCAGTGATGCCATTTGGTCGCGCCTGGATGATACTGTCATGATTATTGTTAGCCACCGGGCGATCGGCAAGTCGATCGCCCCACGCCCCGACGGACGGCCCCAGCTGACCGGCAGGGCGTGTCATCCCCATCACAGGGCTTACGACTGGAGGTCACATGCACATGCATTTCAAGCAACTGTTCGAAACGGATTCTTCCACCTATACCTACCTGCTGGCCTGTCCGGACACTGGCGAGTGCGTGCTCATCGACCCGGTCATCGAGACCGTGGAGCGGGATCTGTCCGTGATCAACGAGATGGGCCTGAAGCTCAACTGCGTCCTGGAGACCCACATCCATGCAGACCACATCACCAGTGCCCGCAAGCTCAAGGCACTGACTGACTGCAAGATCGCGGGTCCGGCCATGGACGAGCTGCCCTGCCGGGACATCGGCGTGCGCGAGGGCGAACCCTTTCGCGTTGGCCAGATCACCCTGAACCCGCTGTTCACCCCGGGCCACACGGACACCCATCATGCCTTTCTGTTGGAGCATGGGGGCATGAACCTGCTGTTCTCCGGGGATGCCCTGTTGATCGAGGCCTGCGGACGCACGGACTTCCAGTCCGGCGATGCCCGCACCCTGTACAAATCCATCCACGAGAAGTTCTTCTCCCTGCCCGACGAGACCCTGGTCTATCCCGCCCACGACTACGAGTCGAGGCAGATCACCACCATCGGTCAGGAGAAGATGCGCAATCCGCGCCTCGGCCGGGGCAAGACTCTGGAGGAGTTTGTTAAGATCATGGAGGCGATGGATCTGCCGTATCCGCGCAAGATCGACTTCGCCGTGCCCGGGAATGAGCTTTGCGGCCAGTGCCCGGATAACGTACCGGAGGAGATGAGGAAGCTCTGTGAAGTGAGTCGCCAAGGATAATTCGCCCGCTCCAAGATGCCGGTTGCGGTGGCCTGTATTCGCTTCGACCGGGATTGATGTGCTACACATAACGCGGGCGGTGGTGTGAAGTCGTCCCAGCAGTGCCCCGGCGGGCGTCGCCGGGCTGACAATCAGGACAACAATCTGCAACAGAGGGGGAGTGTCTATGTGGATCGGGCTCGCATTTGCCTTGCTTTGTGCTTTCGGCGCGCTTGTGTATGGCGGCGTTTCGGTGCGATGGATCCTGGATAAACCGGCCGGTTCGGCCCGCATGCAGGAGATTGCGGGCGCGATCCAGGAGGGCGCATCCGCCTATCTCAACCGCCAATACATAACCATCGGCATTGTGGGCGTGGTTCTGTGCGTGATCGTTGGGGTGTTCCTCGGTCCGGCCACGGCCATCGGCTTCGCCATCGGGGCCATTTTCTCGGGCCTGGCCGGCTACATCGGCATGTATATCTCGGTGCGCGCCAATGTGCGCACCGCCGAAGCGGCCAGCAACGGCCTTGACGCCGCCATGCAGGTGGCCTTCCGGGGCGGCGCTATCACCGGCATGCTGGTGGTGGGCCTGGGTCTGCTGGGAGTTGCGGGCTACTACGCCATCCTGTTGATGGTGGGCGTTGAAGACCCCATCCATCCGCTGATTGGACTGGCCTTCGGCGGATCGCTGATCTCCATTTTCGCCCGGTTGGGTGGCGGTATCTTCACCAAGGGCGCTGACGTGGGCGCTGATCTGGTGGGCAAGGTGGAGGCGGGCATCCCGGAGGATGATCCGCGTAACCCGGCGGTGATCGCCGACAACGTGGGCGACAACGTGGGTGACTGTGCAGGCATGGCCGCCGATCTGTTCGAGACCTATGCAGTGACGGTGATCGCCACCATGCTGCTGGGCACGCTGCTGCTCAGGGATGCGGGCAACGTTGCCACGATTTACCCGCTGGTTCTGGGCGGTGTCTCCATCATTGCCTCCATCATCGGTACTTACTTCGTGCGTGTGCGTGAGGGCGGAAAGATCATGAACGCCCTGTACCGGGGTGTGATCGTCTCCGGCGTGCTGGCTGCAGTGTTCTTCTATCCGGTAACCATGTGGATGCTGCGAGGCGACATCAGTCTGGGCGAGGGGGAGATCCTGAATGCCAACAACGTCTATTTCAGCGCCCTGATAGGCCTGGCGTTGACAGCCGCGATGGTGTGGTTCACGGAATATTACACGGCCACGGAGTTCAAGCCGGTGCGCCACATTGCCCAGGCATCCACCACCGGCCACGGTACCAACGTGATCGCCGGTCTGGGCGTATCAATGAAGGCTACGGCGGCCCCTGTTCTGGCGGTGTGCGCCTCCATTTGGGGTGCACACGAACTGGCTGGTCTGTACGGCATCGCTATTGCCGCGACCGCCATGCTCTCCATGACCGGCATCATCGTGGCCCTGGACGCCTATGGCCCCATTACTGACAACGCCGGTGGTATTGCTGAGATGGCAGGTCTGGACGAGAAAATCCGTAATGTCACGGACCCGCTGGATGCGGTGGGCAATACCACCAAGGCCGTGACCAAGGGCTATGCCATTGGTTCTGCCGGTCTGGCCGCGCTGGTGTTGTTCGCCGATTACACCCATGCCCTGGGCAGTGACGCGCAGATCATCAATTTCAGCCTTGAGAACCATATGGTCATCATCGGGCTGTTTATTGGTGGTCTGATCCCATATCTGTTTGGCGCGCTGGCCATGGAGGCGGTGGGTCGGGCCGCGGGTGGGATCGTCAACGAGGTGCGGCGTCAGTTCCGGGAGATGCCTGGCATCATGGACGGCACCCAGAAGCCTGATTACTCCAAGGCGGTGGATATGCTGACCAAAGCGGCGATCCGCGAGATGATCATCCCCTCCATGTTGCCGGTGCTCGCGCCGGTGCTGGTCGGTGTCTTCCTGGGCAAGGAGGCGCTGGGCGGGATGCTGATCGGCACGATCATCACCGGTATCTTCGTAGCCATTTCCATGACTGCCGGCGGCGGTGCCTGGGACAACGCCAAGAAGTACATCGAGGATGGGCACCACGGCGGCAAGGGCAGCGAGGCCCACAAGGCGGCGGTGACCGGCGATACGGTGGGCGATCCCTACAAGGACACTGCGGGCCCGGCAATCAATCCCCTGATCAAGATCATCAACGTGGTGGCGCTTTTGATCGTGCCGCTGCTGTAAGGCAGTGGCAAGTGGCAAGTCTCAAGTGGCAAGGAACCCCGCGCTTTGCCTTTCCTTGCCACTAGCCACTTGAGACTTGCTACTGAGGCCCGCTGGTGAGCGCCTGAACAGGCGCTCACCAGCGGGCCTTTTCCCACATCTCCGGATTTGCCCAGTACCGGGGGTTGAGCCAGTCCGGGGTCTTCTTGTAATCCTTGAGGTTGAAGCGAAAGAGATGGGTGGCACCGTCCGGGCCGGCGTAGCTGCGCTCCCGGCTCAGGCCCAGGGCGACGAGGTCCTGTTGATGCCAGGGGCTTGCCTCGCCCTCGGGTGCGAGTATGTACAGGCTTTCGCTGTTGAGGTCCCGCAGGCGTGCGATCATGTGAGTGGCCTGTTCCCTGTCCAGGGTGTCCAGGGCGTCGAGCACCAGCACCAGTTCGTGGCGGCCCACGTCCTCCAGGGCATCGTAGGCCTGCCCGGTAAACAGCCAGGTGATCGGCAGTGCCGGCAGGCGCCCGTGCACGGCCTCGGACAGCGGGTTGTCATCGGCACTGATCACCAGCAGGGCGCGGGGCGCCAGCTCTTGCACCAGGCACAGCAGATCGTCGTGGATACGCGGATCCATGAAATCCCCTACGGCTTGTCTATGAATCGGTCGGGCTGCCGGTATACTTTCGGCAACCACGATGCTGATCTCAGTATACATAGAGGACCCGCCATGTCGTTCGACGTCAAGCTCAATGAATTCCTGAGTGACCTGCCCCTGTCCGGCTCGCTGACCCCCAGCGGGGTCAACGATTTACACGCTCCGGGCAAGAACTAGCCCGGCGGTGCGCGAGCTGCTGTACATCATCGAGTTGCTGATTCTGCCGCCGGCCAGCGGTTTGCTGCTGGTGCTGGCGGGATTCCTTGTGTGGCGCTGGCGTCCTGCCCGGCTGCTGATACTGGCGGGTCTGGTCTGGATCTATGTGGCGGCCACGCCCCTGTTCGCCGGCTGGTTGCTCAGCGGACTGGAGTCGGGTTATGAGATCGCCGGGCCAGTGCCCGAGTCGGCCGGTGCCATCCTGGTGCTGGCCGGTGGCCGCTATCTCTATGCCCCGGAATATGACGGCGAGACGGTCAACGCCTATTCCCTGGAGCGACTGCGCTATGGCGCCCGGGTGCACCGTGACACGGGCTTGCCGTTGCTGGTGAGTGGCGGACGGGTGCGCGGTGATGAGCCCGCCAGCGAGGCGGATCTGTTGGCCGGGGTGCTGGAGGAAGAGATGGGCCTTGCGGTGCGCTGGCGGGAGACCGAAAGCCGCAACACTTGCGAGAACGCCGCCTACAGCGCACGTCTGCTCAAGGCCGAAGGGATCGACCACGTGCTGCTGGTCTCCCATGCGCTGCACATGCCCCGTGCCCTGTGGTGTTTTCAGCGCACGGGGCTGGTGGTGACGCCCTATCCCACCCGTCGCATCAGCAGCGACTCCAGCGCCGTCACCCTAACTGATTTCCTGCCCCAGTCCCGCGCCCTGTGGTACACGGGCCGAGCCCTGCATGAGTATCTGGGCCTGCTCTGGTATCGCCTGAGTGTCTAGCAGGCTGTGCTAAAAGCCGATCCCGCCCGTCATGTACGCGTCGCTCGTACGCGCCGGGAATAGTTCTCATAATTGAGACAACACCCGCCGGCCAGGCCCTTTGTGCAACTACACTATGTGTGTGCACTAGCGCACACTCAATCAATCATCACCCGCATGGGCACCGCCCTTTAGTCAGGGTCGAACCCTGTGGGCCTCGGGCAGGAGGTGGATTGCCATGAGAATGGAAGCAAGAAACATCTTGAACCGGATTCGTCCCGCTGCTGTGGCCGGACATTTCTATCCCGCCGAGCCGGGTCTGTTGCGCACCGTGGTGCAACAGATGCTGGAGGACGCGGCAATTGACCCAGAGGGCGGCGAGGAGTCCGTGCCCAAGGCCCTGATCGTTCCCCATGCTGCCTATGTCTATTCCGGTCCCGTGGCTGCGCGGGCCTACGCACGGCTGCGCGGCCATGCTGGGAAGATCCGGCGAGTGGTCTTGCTCGGGCCGGCACACCGGGTGGGTTTCTACGGCATGGCCGCCCCGGATGCCCATTACTTCGAGACGCCCCTGGGGCACATCCCCGTAGATCGCGAGGCCCTGGATCAGGCCTGTGCGTCGTCCTTGATGTTTCGTTTCGATGCGGCCCACCAGCCAGAGCACAGCCTGGAGGTGCAACTGCCCTTTCTTCAGGAGGTGCTGGGTGAGGGCTTTGCCCTGGTGCCCGTGCTGGTGGGTGGCGGTGCCGCAGGGGATGTGGCCCAGCTGCTGGAAACGCTCTGGGGTGGGCCGGAGACCCTGGTGCTGGTGAGTTCCGACCTGAGCAACCACCTGGACTACGAGTCTGCTCGGCGCATGGATGGAATGACCCGCCTGGCCATCGAGTCCCTGGACGAGGAGGGCATCGAGACGGGCATGGCCTGCGGGCGGGTGCCCATCCAGGGTTTGCTGCGTATGGCACGGGAGCGGGGACTCAAGGCGCGATGCCTGGACATGCGCTCATCGGGCGATACCGCCGGGCCTCGGGATCGGGTGGTGGGCTACGGGGCCTTTGCCTTCAGCTGAAACACCACCCCCCCTAGCCATGCTGTTTGGGTCTCAGATCTCGCCCTTCAGCCCTGCTGTCGTCCCGCATCACGCTGCTTGAGCCAGTGGCCGATGTCCTCGGCGGGAAGCGGGCGCTGATGAAAAAACCCTGGGCGAGCTAGCAGCCCCGTTCCCGCAGGAAGCTGGCCTGCTCCCTGCGTTCCACCCCTTCCGCCACCACCTCCAGACGCAGGGTCCGGCCCAGGGCCAGGATGGCCTCGACGATGGGTCAGGTTCCTCCATGATTCGACGCCCGGTCCTGTGTTTGCTCGTTCAGGCCTGCACTCGCTTGTTCGGGGCCAGTCCATGGTCTAACGTCGATGCTGTGCGCCACCTGCCCCTTCTCGCTCTCTGTCTGTTGCTCGGCTTCGGCACCCTTGCGGGGCCCGCCAGGGCCGTGGACGCCCTGGCTGTGGAGATCGAGCAGCTGGAGGGGGAGGGCTGGTCCCTGAGCGGTTTGCGGGGCAGCCTGGCCCTGGATCCAGTGCAGCCGGCCCTGGATTTGTCCATCGACAGCATCACGCTGGGGAATGAACTGCTGCTGGAGGATGTGCAGGTGCACTGTCCGGCCCTGCATCTGCGTGGCCTGGGTGGAAGCTGCAAAGGGGGGCAGTTGCGCTTTGAACATCCCTGGCTGGGCGCTCAGACCCTCAGCGCCGACTTCACCTACGCCCATCCTGGCCGGCTCAGCCTGGATCTGAGTGGTCTGCGTCTGGCCGGCGGCACGGCGCAGCTGGACCTGAACCTGGATGGGGACCAGTGGCAGGTCCGTGGCAGGGGCGAGGCCCTGGATCTGGAAGCCCTGTCCCGACTGTCCGCCGAGGCGGATCAGCCGTGGCCGCTGGTGCCGAGCGGCACCGGCCGGTTCACTTTGGACGCCCGGGGCAGGGGGATGCAGGCCGATACCGCGGACCTGGCGTTGAACCTGGCCGGGGTGGATTTCGCCAGCGATGACGGCCTGCAGGCGGCGGAGGGTCTGGGGCTGGGCCTGAACCTGGCCCTGCACCGGGAGCGGCAGGATTACCGGGTGCAGCTGTCCGGTGTCTGGCGCGAGGGCGGGGTGTATGTCCACCCGATGTTCCTGGAGGCCGAGGATCCGATCACCCTGGACCTGGAGGGTCGGTTCCGCCTGGGGGACCGCTTGCTCAGGGTGGACAGTCTGCGTCTGGATCATCCCCGGGTGATGCGTCTGGCCGCCCAGGGCGCCTGGGCCACGACACAGGGTCTGTCCGGGGTGGATGCCACTGTGGATCTGGAACGTGTGCAGCTGCCCTTGGCCTTTGACGCGTACGCCCTGCCGTTCCTGCCGGGCACGGCCCTGGATTCCCTGGATACCGAGGGGCTGCTGGCCGGGCGGGTCCGGCTGCAGGGTGGCGCGCTCCGGGAGGTGGCCCTGCAGATGATGCGGCTGGGGGCCCGGGATCGCCAGGGACGCTTCGCCGTTGAGGGGCTGGACGGGGCCCTGAACTGGCAGGTCGAGGGCGAAGCACCCGCCTCCCGGGTGTCCATCGACGGTGGGCAGGTCTACGGGGTTGCCCTGGGGGCATCCCGTTTCCAGCCCCAGATCAGCCGGGATGGTTTTCGCCTGCCGTCCCCGGTGCACCTGCCGGTACTGGACGGGGCCCTGGAGATCCGGGGCCTTGAGGTGGCGGGACTGGGTAGTGGCGAGACGCGCTGGGCCTTTGACGGGGGTGTGAGTCCCGTGAGCATGGAACGACTCACCGAGGCCCTGGGCTGGCCGGAACTCTCGGGCACCCTGGCGGGCATCATCCCTAACGTGAGCTACGAACAGGGACTGCTGACTGTGGGCGGTCGTCTGCTGGTGCGGGCCTTCGACGGCAACATCACCCTGGGTGAACTGCGCCTGCGTGACCCCCTGGGGGTGGCCCCGGAGTTCTCTGCCCAGATCCAGGTGCGCGGGCTGGACCTGGAGGAACTGACGCGCACCTTCGACGTGGGCCAGATCACCGGTCGCCTGGACGGCGACGTGCGCGACCTGGTCCTGGTGCGCTGGTCCCCGGTGCAGTTTGACGCGCAGTTCGGGACGCCGCCCGGGGACACCTCGCCTCGGCGCATCAGTCAGCGAGCCGTGGACAACCTGACCCGGGTGGGTGGCGGCATAGGCGGTGTGCTCTCCGGCGGTTTCCTGCGTTTCTTCGAGGACTTCTCCTACCGCCGGCTGGGCCTGAGCTGCCGGTTGGAGGGTGATACCTGCATCATGGACGGGGTCGCCCCCGCGGAGCAGGGCTATTACATCGTCCAGGGGGCCGGCCTGCCCCAAATCAACGTCATCGGTTTCACCCGGGAGGTGGCCTGGCGGGATCTGGTGAGTCGCCTGACGACGGTGGTGCTGGAGGGGGGCGGTGGTTAGATAAGTGGCAAGTGGCAAGTCTCAAGTGGCAAGGAACACCCTCACCCCGGCCCTCTCTCAGATAGAGGGCGAATAAAACCCCCTCTCCCGCATCGCGGGGGAGGGTTGGGGAGGGGGCCCTTGCCACTGTTTTTCACGTCGCGTTCAGCTTTAGGGGCGCACAGTTAGCTAGAATCAGTGCACACGCCTTTTCCTTTTTCAGGAGTTATGTATGAAAATTTTGCGTATCGGTGTCTGGATGTTGGGGGCCATGGCCCTGACCGCCTGCGTGACTGTGAACATCTACTTCCCGGCGGCGGCCGCCGAGGATGCGGCACGTACCATCGTGCGCGATGTGCTGGGTACCCCCGAGGCCGCACCTGCACCGACGCCCGAGCCTGGCGCCCGAAACCGTGGTGCAGCCGTGCAGCTGGCGGGCAGTCTTTTGAACCTGGTGGTGCCTTCGGCCCAGGCTCAGCAGCCGAACATCGACATCCGCTCCCCGGGTATCGATGCCCTGCGTGCCACCATGCGTGCCCGCACACCCCAGCTCGCGCCCCACTACCGCAGTGGCGCCGTCGGCTTCGGCCGTGACGGCCTGCTGGCCATGCGGGATCTCAATGCCGTTGCCCTGCGTGATCGGGCCACGGTGCAGCGCCTGGTGGCCGACGAGAACAACGACCGCACCGCGCTCTACCGTGAGATCGCCCGGGCCAACGGCCATCCCGAGTGGGAGGCCAACATCCGTGACACCTTCGCCCGGGTGTGGGTCGAGGAGGCCCCGGCCGGTTACTGGTACCAGGACGCCGGGGGCAATTGGCAGCAGAAATAAATCCTCATGGCCGGGCCGGGTGATCAACGTCCCGGGGCGCCGGACCTGCCCCTGCAGCCGGCGGCCTGGGACGTCTGGGATCGCAAGTACCGCTTGCGGGATGCCACGGGCCAGCCCCTGGAGGACACCCCCGGTGAGACCCTGGCCCGTGTGGCCCGGGCCCTCGCGGCGGTGGAGCTCACACCTGAGCTTCGCGAACATTGGCACGACCGCTTCCTCTGGGCCCTGAAGCACGGGGCCCTGCCCGCCGGGCGTATCCTCGCCAATGCCGGTGCCCGGGATCACAAGCGCGGCACCTCCACCATCAACTGCACCGTCTCCGGCGCGATTCACGACACCCTGGACGACATCCTCGCCAAGCTGCGCGAGGCCGGCCTGACCCTGCAAAGCGGCGCGGGCATCGGTTATGAGTTCTCCACGCTGAGGCCCAAGGGGGCCTGGGTGGCGGGCGCCGGGGCGCACAGTTCCGGGCCCTTGTCCTTTATGGACGTATACGACCAAATGTGCCGTACCATCGCCTCCGCCGGCGACCGGCGTGGCGCCCAGATGGCCACCTTCCACATCGGCCATCCCGACGTGCTGGAATTCATCGAGGCCAAACGCGAGCCGGGACGGCTGCGCCAGTTCAATCTCTCCCTGCTGGTGCCCGACGCCTTCATGGCGGCCCTGGATGCAGGTGCCGACTGGCCCCTGGCCTTTCCGCTGACACCCACGGAGCAGGCGCGTACCGGTGCGAACATCGGCGATGCCAAGCAGGTGGTCTGGCGCGACTGGCCCGTGACCGAGGGCTACCTCACCGATGATGCCGGGCGCGTGGCCTGCCGGGTACAGCAATGGGTCCCGGCCCGGGACCTCTGGGATCGGGTGATGCGCGCCACCTATGATCACGCCGAACCGGGCGTGATCTTCATCGACCGGGTGAACAGCGAAAACAACAACGGTTTCTGCGAATCTATCCGCGCGGCCAATCCCTGCGGTGAGCAAATGCTGCCGCCTTATGGCGCCTGCCTGCTGGGCTCCGTGGATCTCACCCGCTTCGTGCGCCATCCCTTCACCGGCAAGGTTACCTTCGACTGGGACAGTTACCGTGAAGTGGTGGCCGTGTTCACCCGCATGCTGGACAACGTGGTGGAGGTGCACGGCCTTCCTCTCGCGCAGCAGGGCGCTGCGCTGGAACGCACCCGCCGTCATGGCATGGGTTTCCTGGGGCTGGGCTCCGCACTCGCGCTGATGGGCATCCGCTATGACAGCGCGGATGCGGCGGCCTTCACCGCGCGGGCGGCCCGGGAACTGGCCGTGACCGGCTGGCGCACAGGCTTGGAGTTGGCCCGGGAGAAGGGACCGGCGCCGCTCATGCACGAGCGCTTCACGGTTACCGACTTGATGCTCAAACGCTACCCGACCATGGTCGAGGACGGCGTGCGCGTGGGCGCCGTGCTGCCCGGCCGTGTGCTGCACGCCCGATATAGCCCCTACATGCAACGCATCGCCCAGGTGGATGCGGGACTGGTGCAGGCCCTGGCAGAGGAGGGCGCCCGTTTCACCCATCACAGCGCCATCGCGCCGACCGGTACGATTGCGCTTTCCTTCGGGAACAACGTGAGCAACGGCATCGAGCCGAGCTTTGCGCAGCAATACCTGCGCAACATCCTCGGCCGCGACGGCGCCACCCGGGACACCGTGGAAGTGACCGCCTACGAGCTGCTGGCCTGGCGGGCCTGGGTGGATCCCGAGGTGGATCCCAATGCTGAGGAGGGTGCGCACCGCCTGCCGGAGTCCTTCGTCACCGCTGGCGACATTGCCCCTCGCGCCCATCTCGCCATCCAGGCCGCCGCCCAGCCCTGGGTCGACGCCGCCATCTCCAAGACCATCAACGTGCCCACCGATTCTCCCTTCGAGGCGTTCCGCGATCTGTACCGGGAGGCCCATGCACTCGGGCTCAAGGGTTGCACCACTTATCGTCTCAACCCAGCCGCCTTCCAGGGTGTGTTGCTGCGCCCCGAGGATCTCGCCCACAGCCGCTATCGGTTCCTGTTGCGGGACGGCCGTTGTCTGAGTATCCAGGGAGATCGCTGGGTCCGTTACGGGGATCATCGCGAGCTCGCCGCCAACCTCTATGGACAACTGCGCGAGCGCGGCATTCGCGAGACAAGCGGCGAGCTGCCAGACCTGTCAGCCGAGTGCATCGATCCGCCCGGCGATCCGCTTGAGATCAATGTGCCGGTGGTGGAGGTGGCCTGTGAGACGCCCCATGGTGCGTCGCCGGTGTGTCCGGTTTGTGAATGAAGGCGCAGATCATAGGGCGGGCCGTGCCCGCCGCTCTTTGTCGATGTGGTGCCTATCGGCGGCCACGGGCCGCCCTATACTTGCCGCCTCACCCCTCACCCCTCACCCCTCACCCCTCACCCCTCACCCTCTTTGATAAGCTACCCCGATGAATTCCATCACCCCAGCGCGCTTGAGTCGTCGAAGTGCCAGGGCGAGACGCTTTGTGGTCACGCTGCTCCTGGCCACCGTGCTGTGGTGGTTGCTCACGGAGGGGCAGGGGTTTGATTCTGTGTTCGGACCGTTGGCGGTATTGGGGGCTGCACTGTCCACCCTGTTCCTGCCGGTGAGCCGGCCGTTTCGCTTGCGTCTCTCTGCACTGCCGGCCTTCTCCTTGTATTTCCTGCGCACCTCGATCGCCGGTGGCGTGGACGTGGCCCGCCGGGCGCTGTCTCCCGCCATGCCGGTCAAACCCGGCTTCGTAGGCTTCACCACCACGCTGCCCCACGGTGCGGCGCTGACCTTTTTCATGGCGGTCATCAGTCTGTTGCCCGGCACGCTCAGCGTGCGCTTGCAGGGGAGGCTACTTACGGTGCACGTGCTGGATACGCGCATGCCAATTGAGGCGTCCCTGTCGGATCTGCAAGACCACGTGACCCGGGTGTTCATCATGGCGCCACGACCGGGAGGAGAGGCGTGAGCGGCTTCCTGCTGGCATCGGCGTTGTTCCTGCTGATCACCATTGCCGCGGGCATGGTACGCGTGCTGCGCGGACCCACCGATGGTGACCGTATGCTCGCGGCACAGCTGTTCGGCACCACGGGCGTGGCCATCCTGTTGCTGCTGGCCGAGGCCCTGGCCATGCCGGCGCTGGTGGATGTGGCCCTGGTGTTTGCCTTGCTGGCGGCGGTGGCCACGGTGGCCTTCGTGCGCCAGCGGGGTGAGCGGGAGACGGGCGATGATTGATGTGTTGAGCATGCTGTTGATCTTCGCTGGACTGGTGTTCTTCGCCGCCGGTAGTGCGGGCATGCTGCGCTTCCCTGATGTCTACACCCGCCTGCATGCGCTCACCAAGGCGGACAACCTGGGGCTGGGCCTGGTGGTGCTGGGTCTGCTGATCCGCGCCGGGGCGCTTGCGCCTATGCTAAAGCTGCTGCTGGTCTGGGTCCTGGTGCTGGTGGCCGGGGCGGCGGCCTGTCACCTGGTGGCCCAGCGGGCCTGGACGCGCAGTGATGGGGGCGACGAGCTGTGAGCGCCGCCTGGTGGGTCTTCGATGGGTTGTTGCTGCTCATCCTCGTCTGGGTGGCCTGGCAGGCGCTGACGGAGCGGGAAGGGGAGTTGTTCCGGGCGGTGGTGCTGTTCATCGCCTTCGGGCTCTTGTTGGCCGTGGCCTGGGTGCGCCTCAAGGCGCCGGACATCGCCCTGGCCGAGGCCGCCATCGGCGCCGGGGTGACCGGGGCGCTGCTGCTGGTGACCCTGGGACGATTGAAGACGGTCGCGAAGCATCAAGAAGACCCGGAGGCGGACCCATGAGTCGGATCGGCGCCGGTCTTTCCGGTGCATTCGCACTGCTGATTGGTGTGCTGCTCGCTGCCGTGCTCCTGCCTCTGCCGGAGAAGACTGGTCTGCGTGTGCCCGTCAGTGAACACATGCATGTCTCCGGCGTGGAGCATCCAGTCACTGCCGTGCTGCTCAACTTTCGCGCCTACGACACCTTCCTGGAACTGGGCGTGCTGCTGCTGGCAGTACTCGGTGCCTGGTCCCTCGGGCGGCACACGCCCCTGCCGGCCCGCCCGGTGCCCGGCCCGGTGATGCCCGGCACGGTGCGACTCCTGATACCCGCGGCGGTGGTGATCGGCGTGTACCTGCTGTGGGCCGGCAGCCACGCCCCGGGCGGCGCCTTCCAGGCCGGTGCCGTACTGGGCGCGGCCGGGGTGCTCTGGGTGCTGACCCGGCCCCGGGATCTTCCGGCCCCGCCGCCGCCCCTCTTGCGCGTCGGGCTGATGATCGGTGCCGCTGTGTTCGCCGTGGCGGGGATCGCGGGACTGCTGCTTGGCCACGGGTTTATGGCTTATGCGCCAGGGCAGGCCTATGTACTCATTGTGCTCATCGAGACGGCGGCCACTGTGTCCATAGCGTTGACGCTGGTGGCACTGTTTCTGGGCGGTGCGCCGGTAGAGGCAAGGACGAAGGTTGAAGGATGAAGGTTGAATCGAACAAGACCATCGGCATGGACAGGAAGGGGGCGAGATGGGGATTGGCCTTCATTCATCCTTCAACCTTCAACCTTCAGCCTTCGCGCCACCGGGATGCCCCATGACCTCCCTTTACCTCGTCGGTGGGGCCATCCTCTTCGCTTTGGGCCTGCACGCATTGGTGGTGCGCCGCCACCTGCTGCTCAAGGTGCTGGCCATTAACGTCATGGGTTCCGGGGTGTTCATGGTCCTGCTGGCCCTGGGGGCCCGGGGCGGAGTCGAGCCCGATCCTGTGCCCCATGCCCTGGTGCTTACGGGCATCGTGGTGGCGGTGAGTGCCACCGCCTTTGCCCTGGCCCTGATCCTGCGGGTGAAGGCGGTCACCGGGCGGCCCTATCTGCCTGATCAAGACGGGGACGGTCCGGCGTGATGTTCGCCACGGGGCTCGAGTGGGCCGCCTGGGCGGTGGCCGTGCCCCTGGTGGGCGCGCTGCTGGCCGGGTTGCTGCCGCGATTCGGACCCGGGCTGGGTCTGGGCTTCGGTGTGCTCACCGCCCTGGCTGTGTCCGGCGCGGTGAGGGCTGTCTGGCACGACGGGCCGGTGCGCGCGGGGCTGGGTGGCTGGGATGTGCCATTAGGCATTGCCCTGTCCCTGGACGGGCTCGCCGCGCTGATGCTCGCCATGACCGCGGTGGTGGGGCTCGCGGTGAGTGTATATGCCCTGGGTTATCTGCGTAGCTCTCCGATGCGCGGCAAGTTCTGGGCACTGTGGCTGTGGCTCTGGGCGGCCATGAATGCCCTGTACCTCTCCGGCGATGTGTTCAACCTGTACGTGACCCTGGAGCTGGTGGGGCTCGCGGCGGTGGCGCTCACCGCGCTCTCGGGAGGCGCGGCGGCCCTGACCGCCGCCATGCGTTATCTGCTGGTGAGCCTGCTGGGCTCGCTGGCCTATCTCATGGGTGTGGTGCTGCTCTACGGCGGCTACGGGGTGCTGGATCTGGCGGCGCTGGGCGCGGCCATGGAACCGGACAATGTCTCGCGTCTGGCCGCCGCGCTCATGACCGTGGGCCTGCTCATGAAGATGGCCCTGTTTCCCCTGCACGTATGGCTGCCGCCAGCCCATGGCAGTGCACCGGCGCCGGTGAGTGCGGTCCTTTCGGCCCTGGTGGTGAAGGCCTCGTTTTATCTCATCCTGCGCCTGTGGCTCGACGTGTTCCCGGCCCTCACGGTGCCGGGCTTTGAGCTGCTCATGGGCGCGCTGGGTGCCGGTGCGCTGCTGTGGGGTTCGGTGCTGGCCCTGCGTGCGGCGCGGCTCAAGCAGGTGGTGGCCTATTCCACCGTGGCGCAGCTGGGTTACCTGTTCCTGGTGTTTCCCCTCATGGCAGTCACGCCCGGGGCCTGGCAGGCGGTGGTGTTCTTCGCGCTCGCCCATGCCTGCGC
>JBHEOJ010000199.1:891-1140 GCA_046260855.1 Thioalkalivibrio sp. | reverse complement strand
TGGTCAAGCGCACCGGCGCCAACAAGTTCATCCAGAAATACCACCCGGATGACCTGGCCCGCGCGGTCCAGGAACGCATCGGTTCCGGTGCTGCTCCTGCTTGAAGGCGTTCTTCACCACGAAGCACACGAAGAGCACGAAGAAATTCGTTTCTCTCGCTAAGGCGCAAAGGGCGCTAAGAAGGCGAATGGATTAAAAAACCAGCGTTTACATCTTTCCCTTGGCGTCCTTTGCGCCTTGGCGAGAGAA
>JBHEOJ010000199.1:0-716 GCA_046260855.1 Thioalkalivibrio sp. | reverse complement strand
TGGCGGGCCACGAAGGATACCGTGCCCCTGTCATCGCCTGGCCCGCCCCCCGAGCTATCCCGGATCTTCAGACCCAGCCACTTCACCCGCGTATCCAGGCCCAGACTGTCCGGCCGAGTGCTGCTGTGCCAGGTGCGCAGCAGGTAGGCCTCGTCTCCCAGTACGTAGGCGCTGTAACGGGAGCGCATCAGCTGCTCCGCGGTCTCTGGGAGCGCCTCGCCACCATGGTGGCGGCCACAGCAGGCCGCGTAGTTCTTGCCACTGCCGCAGGGACAATCCCCCGCATACACCTCCCCCCTCACGCCTTACCCCTCACGATCCTTGAGCAAGTCCTTGAGCCCCGCAAAGGGTGAGTGGGTAGCGTCGCTGGATGACTTGTTGCCCTTCGCCCCGGTGGGGTTTGCCGCAGCCTCCAGCAGACGCTGGTGCTCGTTGTCGATACATCCCCAGCGCCTGCTCCCGATATCCCTGCCCGCGCTCCAGGGCGTCGCGATGCGCCTGCGCCACCACCCGATCCAGTCTCGATTCACTCATGATTCGATCTCCTAGCCACTCTGCCTAACGCCTAACGCCTAACGCCTAACGCCTAACGCCTAACGCCTAAGTATAATCCCAGCCCATGAATATCATCTTCTTCGCCCTGGTGGCTATCGCCTTCGCCAGTGCCGCCTGGCATCAACTGCGCTGGGACGGCGCGGGAGATGCGCCCATGGCGC
>JBHEOJ010000198.1:465-1141 GCA_046260855.1 Thioalkalivibrio sp. | reverse complement strand
ATCCCCGCCTCCATTGTCGAGATCCGGCAGGAGACCCCCCGTATCAAATCCCTGCTGCTGGAGGTGGGTGAGGGTTTTCACTATCGCCCCGGTCAGTGGATCGACCTGGTGGCCCGGGTGGATGACGAGTGGGCCGTGGGCGGCTATTCGCTGGTGTCCACGCCGTCCATGGGTGGGCGTATCCAGCTGGCGATCAAGGCGGCGGACCATCACGCGGTGACCCTTCATCTGCACGAGACGGCCCGGGTGGGGGACACCGTGTATGTGTCACCGGCAGGTCAGGGCGGTTTCTACTTCGAACCCGCTATGGCGGAGAAGGTAGTCCTGCTGGGCGCCGGTATCGGCGTCACGCCGCTCATCGGTATTCTTCGATCCATCTACCAGGACATGCCCCAGGTGCAGACCACCCTGGTCTACAGCGTCACCGAGAGCAGCGAGATTCTGTTCCGGGACGAGATCGAGCGCATGGGCCTCGCCCCCAACATCCGCTGCGTCATCACCGTCACCCGGGACGCCGAGGACTGGCGCGGCCACACCGGCCGTATCAGTCACGACCTGCTGGAATCCATGAATCTGCCCAAAGAGGCGTTGTACTACTACTGCGGCAGCCGGGACTTCATCGAGGACATGACCGAACTGCTTGCCCACATGAGCATCGAGCGGGACCGGCTGGTGT
>JBHEOJ010000198.1:0-375 GCA_046260855.1 Thioalkalivibrio sp. | reverse complement strand
GGCGGGCCGTGCCCGTCACACCACCATGTCTCCGCCGCACCCCACCGGTGTCTGGTATGGGCATCATTGTTCGGCCCGGGGTCGGGCCTACGAAGTTCACAATCTGCCCGCTTCCCTCAGGGACAAATCCGCCGGGAGCAGATTTGAACAGCCGACAGGCTGGTCCGAAGGGTGAAGGATTGGACGCCCGGAATAGCGGGTGGGGTGAGGCCGATTCATGGTTTTCTCCCTCTCCCTCAGGGAGAGGGCCGGGGTGAGGGTGGTTTTGCTTTTCGCCTGTATCCTGTCTGTTGAATCTGATCTCTATTCTTCAAACCGCATCGAAAGGTCGATGGCCTTAACGTCCTTCGTGATGGACCCCACGGAGATGTAATC
>JBHEOJ010000197.1:921-1194 GCA_046260855.1 Thioalkalivibrio sp. | reverse complement strand
ATACCGACCAGTTCATCAAGCAGTTGGGGAGAAAGCATGTTGAATTCGACCTAGTATCTCTTCATGAGTAGGAAATATAACGAGTGAATCATTTATAGCCCTGCCGACTCCACCATTGCCCAGCTCAGATCATCATTGGCTCCACGATAATTTTCATCCTTGCGGTGCCGGGCCATGTGCTCGAGAATTTCTTCGGCTAATATCTTGCCAAGCTGCACGCCTTCCTGGTCAAACGAATTGACATTCCATAAAAAGCCCTGCATAACAATTTTT
>JBHEOJ010000197.1:440-688 GCA_046260855.1 Thioalkalivibrio sp. | reverse complement strand
CTGGGATGTCGTCTCTTTGATAACGATATCTTTTCCATATTGATTATGCCGGAAGCCGACAAATTCCACCGGCACAATGGTCGTGCCCTGGTGGAGAAGTTGATAAAAGGCATGCTGACCATTGGTGCCCGGCTCGCCCCAGACGATGGGACCGCTCTGCACGGTCAAATCATTGCCCTGACGGTCGATAGACTTGCCGTTGCTTTCCATGTCACATTGCTGCAGATGGGCGGCAAAACGAATCAGCG
>JBHEOJ010000197.1:0-279 GCA_046260855.1 Thioalkalivibrio sp. | reverse complement strand
CTGTAGGGAAGGACCGCTACCGTTTCATGTCCCAAAAAAGTATGGTTCCAGATGCCGAGCAGGGCCATGAGCAGAGGAATGTTGCGGCGAATATTCGCTTCTTCCGCTGCCTGGTCAATATCGTTGGCCCCGCGCAGAATTTCCGTGAGAGCATCGTGGCCCAAAGCAAATCCGAGCATCACTCCACCGACCATGGAAGTTGCACTGTAGCGTCCACCGATATAGTCAAACATATAAAAGGAGCGAAGATACCTGGAAGGATTGTCCATGGGACTGTCC
>JBHEOJ010000196.1:842-1202 GCA_046260855.1 Thioalkalivibrio sp. | reverse complement strand
GGATATTTCCGAACAGAAGGCAACCGAAAGGGCATTACGCGAGACCACTGAACGCTTCGGTGGCATTTTCAAGCAGACGGGGAGCGGTGTCGCCGTCTATCAGCCCGTGGATGACGCTACAGATTTCGAATTCGTCGATTACAACCCGGCAGCAGAACAAATAGATCAGACTCCACGCGGCAAGGTGATCGGCCGACGCTTGACCGAGTGTTTCCCGGCGATTCGCGATACCGGACTGCTGGACGCACTCCGACGGGTCGCCCGGAGCGGCAACCCGGAACAGCTACCTGCCTTCGAATATCAGGATGACGATCTCGCGGGCTGGCGCGAGAATCGCCTGTTCCGACTCTCCTCCGGCGA
>JBHEOJ010000196.1:0-698 GCA_046260855.1 Thioalkalivibrio sp. | reverse complement strand
GTCGCGGTCCTATTCAATGACGAGGCACGACGCAAGCGCCTGGAATTGCTCTACGACATACAGCCAGATCTGCCCCACCAACTGGTCGGCGACGCCCTACGACTGTCGCAGGTACTCACCAACCTGCTCAGCAACGCCATCAAATTCACTGACGAAGGCGGAATGGTCAAATTCGCTATAAGAATGATCGGCTCGGCCCAAGCTAGCCGCGCAAGGATCGAATTCAGTGTCCGGGACACCGGCATCGGCATGACCCGCGAGCAAATGATTTCCCAGCGCTTGCTCGAGAAAATGGGCGGTAAATTGCACGCCGATTCCGAGGTGGGGAAAGGAAGTGTCTTCACTTTCACCCTCGACTTACCCGTTGTTTCAGAGGAGCAGCCATTCACTGAATGTCCGCCCACCGAGGGCAAGAGAGTCCTGCTCGTCGACGACCTTGCGGAGGCACGGCTTATCCTGCAAAAGATGCTTGAGCATTGCGACTACGAGGTGCAAACGGCCAAGAGCGGTGAGCAAGCCATCGAGCAAGTGCGGCAGGCGGAGTCAGACGACCGCACCTTCGATTTCATCCTCATGGACTGGAAGATGCCGGGCGGCATGGACGGTGACGAAACCATTCGTGAGCTCACCCGCATGCGCGAAGCCGGAGAGCTGCGACGAACCAATAGTCCCGTCCTCATAACCAGCGCCTACAACCG
>JBHEOJ010000195.1:785-1223 GCA_046260855.1 Thioalkalivibrio sp. | reverse complement strand
CAAACAGCATCTCCGCGACCCTGGTCGAGCAGCCAGGTTCACCGAGCTTCGCCTGCACTGTGCGCAAGCCATTTTTTACGCTTTCAGCATAACCGGCATCGGTCAGAACATGCAGAGCTTCGTCTGACAGCGCCTCTGGAGTGGCCATTGCCTGGAGTAATTCGGGAACAATCCGCTGACCGGCAACGATATTGGGCAGGCCAAAATGATCCACCCGCACCAGACGCTTGCCAATCTCATAGGTCAGCGGCGATGCCTTGTAGAGAATCGCCATTGGTGTTCCGGCAAGCGCGATCTGTAGAGTGACGGTTCCGGAAACCGTCAGTATGGTATCGCAACTGCCGGCGATATCATAGATTGTCGTGTGGCCTGATTCAATAAAGGACACCGGTAAATCCTGCGTAAATTGTGATTGAATTTCATCTTTCGACAGAGAGT
>JBHEOJ010000195.1:408-671 GCA_046260855.1 Thioalkalivibrio sp. | reverse complement strand
CAACGGATGACCGACATACCTGACATGAATATCCAGCCCATCATAGAGAACCGGTTCAAAAGGGAAGATTGCTGCTAATGAATCAACGATTTCGGCAATTTTCTTCACCCTGCCCTTGCGCCAGGCCCAGACCTGGGGGCTGACATAGTAGAGCACCGGGACACCGGCTTTGTGGGCCTGCCGCGCCAACCGTAAATTAAATTCCGGAAAATCGATCAATACCAGAGCATCAGGTTTGCAGGCACCGGTCAGCTCTTTTTTAA
>JBHEOJ010000195.1:0-252 GCA_046260855.1 Thioalkalivibrio sp. | reverse complement strand
TGTCAGTTCCGGATAAATCGGCAGGGAAATCACCCGGGTGGCGGTAAGCTCGCTGATTGGCAGCGATACGTCACGGCATATGTCGCGGAAGACTTCCTGTCGATGCAGGGGGATCGGGTAATAGATTGCCGAGGCAATTCCTGCTGCAGCCAGAGACTTCTGCACGGTCTCGCGCTGATCGGTCAGCAAAGTATATTGATGGTAGACATGGATTCCTCTACGGTCTTCAAAGGGAACCTCGATGCCCAGGGC
>JBHEOJ010000194.1:0-1259 GCA_046260855.1 Thioalkalivibrio sp. | reverse complement strand
AATTATTCTGAGTGCGTCAGATTGGACGCTCGAATTCGTGCTATCAAGGCGCAAATCGCACGTAATAGCGTGCTATTGCGAAGAATTGCAACGCCGAGAGCGCGAATTTGAGCGTTCAAGATGCGTGCTCACGAATAGTTAGAGGTGCCCTCAAGTGGACGGGTCCTCCATGAGCCCCATACACCACTGCTCGATGGCAATTCGTGCCTCCTTCGGCCGTTCCGTGAGCAGCCAGTGATCCGCCGCGATGTCCACGCAGCGGACATTCGGCAGGCACTTCAGCCGGCTCAGGGTGATGTCCTGGTCGGTGAGCCGGGCACCGGTCGAGCGCAGCACGAGCACCGGCATGGCGAGACGGGACATATCCGGCACCGGGCGCATCAGCTCAGACAGGTCCTGCAGGTAGTTGCTCAAGGGCAGGAAATGCAGGTCTTCGTGGGGATTCATATACAGCCTGACAAGCTGGTGATCATCACTTTGCCCAAGCAGTGCCCGGGTCTGTTCATCCAGGGCATGGAGATCCCTGTAGGGGAACCCCTTGCCCTGGATGAACAGACGGCCCGGTAACCGCAGCAGTGGAATTACCGGGCGCCACAAGCCAGCCAGGCGACGGGCCCAGGCCATGGCACCACCCAGGGCCTCGGGGAAGACCGGATCGATGAGTATCAGGCCCCGCACCCTGTCCGGATGGGCCACCGCCAGCTCCATGGCCACCTGTGCCCCCAGGCTGTGGCCCATGAACACCGCCTCGGGGTGCTGTTGCGCATCCAGCAAGGACAGCTGATCCCTACACCAGACCTCACGGGAAAAACGGGCCCGTGTCATGGATGCCCCGTGACCACGCAGGTCCGGCTGATACAGATCCCAGCTGCCGCGCAGGCAGGTGTTGGCGCAGAACTCGCTGAAGCGGGTGCCGTTACTGGCCAGCCCGTGGAGCATGACCAGCGCCGGCGCTCCGGTCCTGCCACTGGGGTGGGCCCGGTAGCCCAGGCGCTGGCCATCGGCTGCGTGACAATATTTCAGATCCGCGTGAATGGACTGCTCCATGGCGCCATGCTACCGGCTCGACGCACCGCCTGCAGACGGAATCATCGCCCCGTTAAACGGTTACTAACCCGAACCCTGACTAAGTCACATTCAGAGCCCCGCGGCCATCCGCGGCGTTGCGCTCGCTTGAATGGGCGCGGCCCGTCCTGCGCTCGCGCGCCTTGCGGCTGACCGCTTGGCGACTCGCTGAATGAGGCTTAGTCAGGGTTCGG
>JBHEOJ010000193.1:466-1273 GCA_046260855.1 Thioalkalivibrio sp. | reverse complement strand
GTCATTTTGTCGGCGCCGTGCGTGGCGGCGCGCTGTATCGCAAGGCCACTTTCCTGCTGGACGCCCTGGGTCAGCCCGTTTTCCCGGACTTTGTGCGTATTCACGAACAGCCCCATCTGCCCGGTGCCCTGGGCAGCGCGCCCTTCGACAGCGAAGGCGTGGCCACCCGGGACCGGGACCTGGTCACCGACGGCGTGCTGCAGGGTTACGTGCTGGACAGCTACTCCGCCCGCAAGCTGGGCATGAGCACCACCGGCAACGCCGGCGGTGTGCACAACCTCAGCATCGTGAACAGGATCAGGATGAGCTACTGCGCACCATGGGCACCGGCCTGCTGGTCACCGAGCTCATCGGCCACGGCATCAACATGGTGACCGGCGACTACTCTCGGGGCGCGGCCGGTTTCTGGGTGGAGCACGGCGAGATTCAGTATCCAGTGGAGGAGATCACCGTGGCCGGCAATCTGAAGAACCTGTTCAAGGGTATTCAAGCGGTGGGCAAGGACGTGAACACCGACAGCAACATCCGCACCGGATCGTTGTTGCTCGAGCAGGTGACGGTGGCAGGTGAGTGATAAGTGCGAAGTGTGAATTGGGAAGTAGGAGAAAAAAACCACCCTCACCCCAACCCTCTCCCTGAGGGAGAGGGGGCAAGAAGACAGGTGTCTTCAGTTCCTACTTCCCAAATCACACGTCGTACTTCATATCCCATTTCCCAATTCACACTTCGTACTTCAAAAGGGGGTTTTATCCATGACCATGACCGCACTGCAACTGGTGGCCGAGGCCAGGCAGCAGATCCAGGAAG
>JBHEOJ010000193.1:0-247 GCA_046260855.1 Thioalkalivibrio sp. | reverse complement strand
CTGAAGGACCCCAACGCCGAGTTCCTGGTCTACTGTCGGACCGGTGGCCGTGCGGCCCTGGCCAGCGTGGCCCTGGAGCGAATGGGTTTCACCAATCTTCAGTCCGTGGCCGGCGGTTTCGAGGGCTGGACCTCCAAAGGCCAGCCAGTACAGAAGTCCCCGGAGGCCTTTTGAAGGTTTTTTTGATGGGTTTTTTTTCAAAGCTTCGTCTATTCGACGCGGAGAGCGCAAAGACGCAGAGGGCGCA
>JBHEOJ010000192.1:591-1289 GCA_046260855.1 Thioalkalivibrio sp. | reverse complement strand
GTGCAGGCCTGGATGGGACCGGACCTGCCGGAGGGCGAGATTCCCGGCATGACCGTGGAGGATCTCGATGGGCGGGAACTGACCATCGGCGGCCCAGCAGACGAGCCGACGGTGGTGGTGTTCTGGGCCACCTGGTGTGGCTACTGCGACCTGGAGATGCCCTGGCTGGTCGACTTGGTCGACGATCACCGCGTGATCACCGTGGCGATGCAGTCGGGCGATGCGGCCACCGTGCGCGCCCACATGCAGGAAAACGAATTGGAGAAACTGCCGGTGGTCAACGACCCCGACGGGCGAATTGCTGCCAGCCTGGGCGTGAACGTCTGGAACTGCTCCAGGCCCTCATCGAGCAATTGGTCGCGTACCGCGCCGTCCATGTCGATGCCGACCGCGGCCAGTTCGGCCCAGACCTCGCGATCCTCGTCGAGACGGGGCTTGAGCATCGAGGCAATCTTGCCGTGATCGGCGAAGGCCTCGAGCGTCGCGTCCGGCAGCGTGTTGATCGTGCGCGGGGCGATCAGGTTCTCGACGTAGAGCAGATCGGAGTAGTCGGGGTTCTTGGTGCCGGTGCTCGCCCACAGCAGATACTGTGGCCAGGCGCCTTCCTGTTCGAGGCGATCGAACGCCTCGTCCTCGAACACCTCGCGGAAATGCTCGTATGCCATCCCGGCGAGCGCCAGGGCCGAACGCCCCTTGAG
>JBHEOJ010000192.1:0-416 GCA_046260855.1 Thioalkalivibrio sp. | reverse complement strand
CCTCGGCGGGCTTGCCCCCCTCGGCCTCAAATCGCTCCAGACCACGTCGATAAGCGGCGAACACCCGCCTGACCTGATCGAGCGAGAACAGCAGGGTGACGTTGACGCTTACGCCATCACCGATCAACCGCTCGAAGGCCTCGATGCCCTCGATCGTACCGGGCACCTTGATCAGCACATTCGGCCGATCCACCATCTCGCGCAGGCGGTGACCGGCGCGCACCGAGGCCTCGGCATCATGCGCGATCCCGGGTGATTCCTCCCAGGAAACCCAGCCATCCTCGCCATTCGATTGGTCCCAGACCGGACGCAGCAGATCGCAGGCGCGCTGGATATCGGTGACCACCAGATGCTCGTAGACGGACTCCACGTCCGGGTACTGGCGCTTGCCGGCGGCGATGTCCTCGCTGTAGAGG
>JBHEOJ010000191.1:0-1312 GCA_046260855.1 Thioalkalivibrio sp. | reverse complement strand
CTCTTCGGTCTCGCGCGCCTTGGCCGCCTGAAGCGCCTTCATCCGGCGATCCATCTCGGCATCTCCGATGCCGAGATGGATCGCCGGATGAAGGCGCTTCAGGCGGCCAAGGCGCGCGAGACCGAAGAGGCCGCACAGCGCGAGGCCGACGAGAAGGCGCGCGAGGAAGAGCGCAACCGCCGCCGCGACGAGGCCGAGGCCAAGGAACGCGAACAGCGCGACGCCGAAGAGCGTGCGCTCGCCAAGGCCGAAGAGGAGGCACGCGCCAAGGACGCGGCCGAAAAGGCCGCATCCGCCCCGGCCCAGCCGGCCCAAGCCGAAGAGCCCGCGCAGGCGCGCCAGACGCCGTCCAAGCAGGCCCCGCCGCCGCGCAAGCGCGATGACGACGCCAAGACCAAGGGCAAGGGCAAGGGCCGTGGCGGCGACGACGCCCGGCGCGGCGGCAAGCTGACGCTCAATCAGGCGCTTTCGGGCGGTGAAGGTGGCCGGCACAAATCCATGGCCTCGATGAAGCGCAAGCAGGAGCGTGCGCGGCAAAAGGCGATGGGTGGCGCACAGGATCGCGAAAAGGTGGTCCGCGACGTGCAACTGCCGGAAACCATCGTGGTGTCGGAACTTGCGGGCCGCATGGCCGAACGCGTCGGCGACGTGGTCAAGGCGCTGATGCAGAACGGCATGATGGTCACCCAGAACCAGTCGGTCGATGCCGACACCGCCCAGCTCATCGTCGAGGAATTCGGCCACCGCGTCGTGCGCGTCAGTGACGCCGATGTCGAGCAGGTGATCGAGGCCGTCGAGGATAGCCCCGGGTCGCTGAAACCGCGCCCGCCAGTGATCACAATCATGGGCCATGTCGATCACGGCAAGACATCGCTTCTCGACGCGATCCGCAACGCCAAGGTTCAGTCCGGCGAGGCCGGCGGCATCACCCAGCATATCGGCGCCTATCAGGTCACCACCGATGGCGGGTCCGTGCTCAGCTTTCTCGACACGCCGGGTCACGCCGCCTTCACGTCGATGCGCTCGCGCGGGGCGCATGTCACGGATATCGTGGTGCTCGCAGCTTGACGTGGGTCGCGGCCCAGTGGCCACGGTTCTGGTGCAGAAGGGCACGTTGCGCCGCGGCGATATCTTCGTCGTGGGCGAGCAATACGGCAAGGTGCGCGCGCTGATCAACGACCGGGGCGAGCGTGTGGACGAGGCCGGGCCATCGGTGCCGGTCGAGGTTCTGGGTCTCAACGGCACACCCGAGGCCGGCGACGTGCTCAACGTGGTCGAGACCGAGGCGCAGGCCAGAGAGATCGCCGAGTAC
>JBHEOJ010000190.1:0-1397 GCA_046260855.1 Thioalkalivibrio sp. | reverse complement strand
TCGCCCGACTCTCCCTCCTCCCGGACATCGGCCATGAGCGCCGAAAGGCCGCGCCCCAGCCCCCTGCCTTGGGTTTTCCGTGTGTTCATCGCGCGCTCTCCTTCGTTACGCGGCCACGCGCGCATGTTTCTCGATGATTTCCTGCGCGAGCGCGCGGTAGGCCTGCGCCCCCTTGGACGAGGCGTCATAGGTCAGGACCGGCAAGGCATAGGATGGCGCTTCGCTGACCCGCACGTTCCGGGGAATCCGCGTCTGAAACACCAGATCCCCGAGATTTTCGCGCGCATCCGCCTCGACCTGCGCCGAGAGATTGTTGCGCGAATCGACCATTGTCATCAGCACCCCCTCGATCCGCAAGGACGGGTTCGCGTTCTGCCGGACCTCGCGAATGGTGAGCATCAGCTGCGACAGCCCCTCGAGCGCAAAAAACTCGCCTTGAAGGGGTACCAACACCGAATGCGCGGCCACCATCGCATTGACCGTCAGCAGATTGAGCGACGGCGGGCAGTCGATCAGGATGTAATCCAGCGTGAGGGTCGTCATGTCGGTCTGACGCAGCGCGTCGTGAAGAAGAAAGCTCCGCTTTTCGTTCGACAGAAGCTCGATATCGGCCGAAGACAGGTCGACCGTGGCCGGGATGATCGTCAGCCGCTCGTGAGCGGTCGGCTGGACCACGTCTCCGAGAACAACCTCGTCGAGCAGGAAATCGTAGGTCGTGGCGTTGCGCGCCCCGGCTTCGATCCCGAGACCCGTCGACGCGTTGCCCTGCGGATCGAGATCGACGATCAGGACACGCGCTCCGGTATCGGCGAGCGCCGCGCCGAGGTTTATGGTCGTCGTGGTCTTGCCAACGCCGCCCTTCTGGTTGGCGATCGCGATGATTCGCGGCGCGGATTGCTGAGAGGGGTCAGGCACGGGATACTCCTGTGACGCGCAGGATGACGGAGTCGGATCGTGTAAGACTTTTATCAACTCGGTTTCCACTTCTTTCTCCCAGTTTTCACCCTTTGGGAACAACGCCTCACCGGTCGCCGCCATGTGCCGGTCGGCAAATCCCAGAAGCGTGTCGAGATCGGCCAGCGCGCGGGCCGAGACGACATCGGCCGCCATGGGCGAAGCTCTCTCGATACGTTCGGTCCGGACCGTGGCGGCGAGGCCGAGTTCGCGGATCGCCGTGTTCAGGAAGGCGGATTTCCGTGCGTCCGATTCGATTAGCGTCACGGCCTCGGGCGACCCGGTCTCCAAGGCAAGGATAGCGACAACAAGGCCGGGAAACCCGCCGCCGCTCCCCATATCGACCCAATGCGAAACGGGATGTCGCGCGAGCGCGTGAAGCTGCGCCGAATCGTCGATATGACGCGCGCGGAGGCTCGCCAGGGACCCGCGCGACACGAGAT
>JBHEOJ010000019.1:4641-26949 GCA_046260855.1 Thioalkalivibrio sp. | reverse complement strand
GGGCAGGTCAGAGACCGGGGCGCCGGCACCGGGTGCGCCGTGGCGCCCTGGGTCTGGACCGAGGCGTGCTGGAAACGTTCGCCCAGGGGCAGCAGGGCCCCGTCGCCGAAGGCCGGGGCGATGAGGGTGATGCCAAAGGGCAGGCCGTCGGCCTGAAACCCGGCGGGTACCGCCAGGGCGGCCAGGTCCAGCAGGTTCATGAAGTTGGTGTAGTAGCCCAAATTGGAGTTGAGCCGCACCGGGTCGGCGTTCACCTGATCGATGGTGTAGATCGTTCCGGCGGTGGGGGTGACCAGCACGTCCACTGCCTGCCAGACGGCCTCGGCTTGGCGTTTATAGTCCATGAGTCGGTACTGGGAGCGGAAGCAGTCCGTGGCCTTGGGCGCAGCGCCGGCGCTGATGATGCCCCGGGTCACGTCCAGGAGTTCGTTGGGGGCCTCATCGATCAGGGGCTGGGTGGCCAGGTAGCGCTCGGTAACCCAGGGGCCCTCATAGAGCAGGCGCGCGGCGTCCAGGAAGGGGGCGAAGTCCAGTTCCACACGCTGTCCACCCAGGGATTCCAGGCGTTCAACCGCCTCTTGGAACAGGCATTTCGCCTCGGTGTTGCCGAAGAATTGCAGCTGATCCGCCCGGGGCACGCCAAAGCGAAAGCGGGTGGGGTCGTAGCCGTGGGTCGTGAGTGGCTGGGGCCGGGCATAGGCGTCGTGCGCGTCGAACGCGGCCGTCACCGCCAGCACCCGCTCGGCATCCGGCACCGTGAGGGCGAAGATGGACACGGTGTCCAGGCTACGGCAGGCGGGCACCACGCCACCGGCCGAGAGCAGGCCCCGGGTGGGTTTCACCCCGACCAGGTTGTTGAAGGCCGCCGGCACCCGGCCGGAGCCGGCGGTGTCGGTGCCCAGGGAAAAGCTCACCACGCCGGTGGCCACGGTCACCGCCGAGCCGGCGCTGGAGCCGCCGGAGATGTAGATCGGGTCAAAGGCATTACTGCAGGCTCCGTAGGGGGAGCGGGTGCCCACCAGGCCGGTGGCAAACTGGTCCAGGTTGGTCTTGCCGATGGGGATGGCGCCGGCGTTCAGGAGTTGCTGCACCACGAAGGCGTTGTGTTCCGGTGTATAGGTGAAGGCCGGGCAGGCGGCGGTGGTGGGCACGCCGGCGAGATCGATGTTGTCCTTGAGGGCGAAGGGGATGCCGTACAGGGGCAGGGTGTCGGGGCTTTGCCCGTCCAGGCGAGCGGTCTGGACCATGAGGGCGTCCCGGTCCAGCACGTGGATCCATTCATTGCGATCGGGCTGTGCCGCGACGCGTGCGAGCACCTCGTCGATCAGGTCTGCAGGTGTAAGACTGCCATCCCGGTAGGCGCGGTGCAGGCTGTCGATGTCCAGGCTTACCCGCATATCTCACCACCGTTCGTAGCGAGGGCGTCGAGATGCCGCTGTGACGGGGCGCGCGGAGCGGAATACGGCGCAGGCGTAGCCGACACTACGTCAAGCCGGCTGGAGTGAGCACGCCCCGTCACAGCGCGCAGATCGGCGGCCGCAGTAGAAGGGGGGTGAGATATGCGGGTTAGGTCTGGGTGATTCATGGTCGGTCTCGTGTGGGTTCGGAAGGATTCAGGTCCAGGATGATCACCGCCTGGCCGGCGTGTACCGAGCCGCCCCGGGCGCAGAGCACCTCGCGTACCACGGCCTCCTCGTCTGCCTCGATGGGGATCTCCATCTTCATGGCCTCCACCACCACCAGGGTGTCACCGGGAGCGACCCGGTCGCCGGGTTTGACGGCGATCTCCCAGAGACTGCCGGTGACCGGCGAGGCCACCGCCAGGCAGCCCTCGGGCAGGTCGAAGGGGGCGTCGGAGGTGGACTCGTCGCCGGGCAGTTCGTCCACGTGCTCGGCCTGACCGGCCTGCTTCCAGCGCTCGCGCTCGACCTCGAAGGCGGCCTGCTGGCGGGCCTTGAAGGCGACGATGGCGTCGGCGTTCTCGCTGAGGAAGCGGTTGTAGTCACCCAGCCTGAGGGTGGTCTCCTCAATGCGCAGGTTGAAGCGGCCGTGCACGAAGTCCTCGCGCATGCGCATCACTTCCTCGTGGCTCGCCGGATAGAAGCGTAGCTGGTCGAAGAAGCGCAGCAGCCACTGCTTGCCGTCGGTGAAGTCCCGGGTCTGCCGGTAACGGTTCCACATCTGCACCGTGCGGCCCACGAACTGGTAGCCGCCGGGGCCTTCCATGCCGTAGACGCACAGGTACGCACCGCCGATGCCCACGGCGTTCTCCGGGGTCCAGGTGCGCGCCGGGTTGTACTTGGTGGTCACCAGGCGATGGCGTGGGTCCAGGGGCGTGGCCACTGGCGCGCCCAGGTACACGTCGCCCAGGCCCATGACCAGGTAGCTGGCGTTGAACAGGATCTCTTTCACCTGCTCGATGTTCTCCAGGCCGTTAATGCGGCGGATGAATTCGATGTTGCTGGGGCACCAGGGCGCGTCGGGACGCACCGACTGCATGTACTTCTCGATGGCGAGCCGCGTGGACGGGTCGTCCCAGGACAGGGGCAGGTGCACGATGCGGCTCGGCACCTCCATGTCCTCGATGGCGGGCAGGGCGTCCTCGGCCTGCTTGAGCAGCTGTACCAGGTCCGCCTGGCTGACCACGCGGCTGTCGTAGTGCACCTGCAGGGAGCGGATGCCCGGGGTGGTCTCGATGATGCCCTCGATGGCATGTTGCTCGATCCATTCCATCAGGGCGTGCACGCGAAAGCGCAGGTTCAGATCCAGCACCAGGGGGCCGTACTCGATGAGCAGGTAGCGGTCGCCGGCCTGGCGGTAGCAGAGCCCCACGTGGTCATCGCCCGCGGGCCGCTCGTGGAGCACGGGACTCGTATCGCGCCCGGGCACGCGGCTTGCGACCTGCGGTGCGGGCAAGGGCGCCAGGGCGGCGATCTGTGCGTCCTGGGCCTTCTCCAGGGCGTTGGCGCTGGCCACGTCCGTGCAGTGGAAGCGGACGGTGTCGCCGGGGGAGAACTGACCCAGTTTCCACAGCTCCGCCTGGATGAGGGTCACGGGGCACACGAAGCCGCCCAGACTCGGGCCGTCGGGGCCGAGGATCACGGGCATGTCGCCGGTGAAGTCCACCGCGCCGATGGCGTAGGCGTTGTCGTGGATGTTGGAGGGATGCAGGCCCGCCTCGCCGCCGTCCTCCCGGGCCCATTGGGGCTTGGGGCCGATCAGGCGCACGCCGGTGCGACTGGAGTTGTAGTGCACTTCCCAGTCGGTGGCGAAGAATGTCTCGATGTCGGCCTCGGTGAAGAAGTCCGGTGCGCCATGGGGACCGTAGGTGACGTGGGTGTCCCAGTGCTTGCCGTAGTTCGGGATGAGCGCCGCGGGGATCGGCGCGCAGGTCTCATCGAACTGGGCTGGGCCGTGCAGGCGCAGCACGTCGCCCGCTCGCAGGCAGCGACCACCGTGGCCGCCGAACTGGCCCAGGGTAAAGGTGGAACGGCTGCCCATGTACTCGGGCACGTCCAGACCGTCCTTGACCGCCAGATAGCTGCGGCTGCCGCCGCCGCTGATGGCGCGCAGCTTGAGCACGCTGCCGGCGCGCACCGGCACGGGCTGCCAGTAGGGGATCTCCTCGCCGTCCAGCAGCGCCTTCATGGGGGCGCCGGTGAGTGCGATCACCGTGTCCACGTTGAAGCGCAGGGTGGGCCCGGTGATGGTCAGTTCCAGGGCCGCCGCGCTCTCCTCGTTGCCCACCGCCCGGTTGGCCAGGCGAAAGGCGAGATGATCCATCGGGCCCGAGGGCGGCACGCCGATGTGCCAGTAGCCGGTGCGCCCCGGGTAGTCCTGCACCATCGACTGGGTGCCGGGGGAGAGCACGTCGATGGTGGCGGGCTGGTAGGCGAGGCTGTCCAGGTAGCGGGTGTAGTGGCCGGCGTCCACGAACACCCGGTCGGCGAGGATCTGCCCCAGGTAGGACAGGTTGGATTCAATGCCGTGCAGGGAGGTCTGTGCCAGTGCCGCTTCGAGCCGCGTCAGGGTCTCGGTGCGGTCTGCGCCCCGAGCGATGAGCTTGGCGATCATGGGGTCGTAGAACGGCGAGACCTCGGCACCCTGTTCCACCCAGGTCTCCACGCGGATATCCCGGGGCAGGCGCAGTTCCGTGAGCACGCCGCTGGAGGGCTGGAACTGCTTGCCCGGGTCCTCGGCATAGAGGCGTAGCTGCATGGCAGCGCCCTGGGGGGCGTGGTGATAGGCGTCGAGGAAGTCGTGCTCGCCGGCGGCCAGGCGCACCATCCATTCCACCAGGTCGACACCGGTCACCTCCTCGGTGACGCCGTGCTCCACCTGCAGGCGGGTGTTCACCTCCAGGAAATAGAAGGCGTTGCTGCGGGTGTCGTAGACGTATTCCACGGTGCCGGCGGAACGGTAGTTCACTGCCCGGCCGAGACGCACCGCCGCGTCCATGAGCTGGGCGCGCAGGTCGTCGTCGATGCCCGGTGACGGGGTCTCCTCGATGACCTTCTGGTTGCGCCGCTGAATCGAGCAGTCCCGCTCGCCCAGGGCCACCACGCCGCCCCCGCCATCGCCGAAGATCTGCACCTCCAGGTGACGGGCGTACTCCACGTACTTCTCCAGGAAGATGCCACCCTGGCCGAAGTTGTTCTGACTCAGGCGCTCCACGGAATGGAAGGCCTCGGCGAGCTGTTTCTCGCTGCGGCAAATCTGCATGCCGATGCCGCCGCCGCCGGCGGTGCTCTTGAGCATCACCGGGTAGCCGATGCGCAGGGCCTCGCGCCGGGCATGCTCCAGGTCGTCCAGCAAACCGGTACCGGGCAGCAGGGGCACGCCGTTGTCGGCGGCCAGCGCGCGGGCCGTGTGCTTGAGGCCGAAGTCGCGCATCTGTTGTGGCGTCGGGCCGATGAAGGCGATGCCTGCCTGCTCGCAGGCCTCGGCGAAGGCAGCATTCTCGCTCAGGAATCCGTAGCCGGGATGGATGGCCCCGGCGCCGGTGTCCCGGGCCACCTCGAGGATTTTGTTCCAGTCCAGGTAGCTGTCCCTGGCCGGTGCCGGCCCGATGCACACCGCCTCGTCCGCCTGACTCACGTGCAGGGAGTGGGCGTCCGCCTCGGAGTACACGGCCACGGAGCCCACGCCCATGGCCTTGAGCGTGCGGATGATACGGCAGGCGATAGCACCGCGGTTGGCGATCAGGACCTTGTTGAACATGGGGCTCTCTTCATCGTCTGGGACAAGGGGCTGCGTGTAGTCAGGCGTCCCAGACCAGGACCTCCGCCGGCGTCGGATTGTAGGCGTTGCAGGGGTTGTTGAGCTGCGGGCAGTTGGAGATCAGCACCAGTACGTCCATCTCCGCGCGCATCTCCACGTAGCGGCCCGGCGCGGAGATGCCGTCGGCGAAACACAGTTCGCCATCCGGGGTCACCGGCACGTTCATGAAGAAGTTGATGTTGGAGGACAGATCCCGCTTGCCCATACCGTGGTCGTACTCGGCCAGGGCCAGCAGGAAGCTGTCCCGGCAGCTGTGCATGTGGCGCTTGTCCAGGGCGTAGCGCACGGTATTGCTCTCCGCAGAGCAGGCACCGCCCAGGGTGTCGTGTCGGCCACAGGTGTCGGCGGTGATGGTGAGCATGACGCGGCCCTCGCTGGACATCAGTTTCGTGCCGGTGGTGAGGTAGATGTTGCCCTGGGCGCGGATGGTGTCGTTGGCGCTGTAGCGTTCCTCCGGGTCCTCGGCGTTGTAAAACAGGGTGTCCACCGCCTGGTTGCCTACCAGGTCCAGGATGCGCAGGGTCTGGCCCTTGCGCACGATCCCGGTGAAGGGTTCGCCGGCGGGGACCACCTGGCGGAATACGGCCCGACTGGCTTCGAGGGGACTTTCGACAAGTGCAGTGCTCATGATCGGTCTCCGGGTCTTGTGCTCAGCCCAGGGGGTAGAGGCGTTCGGTGTTGATGAAGGCGCGCCGGTTCTGCTCGCAGTGGTTGCGGCAGACATCCTCTGGGCCGGGCGGATCTGAGCGCCAGAGCATCAGGTCCACGGGTCGGGGCGCATAGGCGGGGGCCGGGTCCAGGGGGTGCTGGCAGGTGGACAGCACCACCAGGGTGTCCATCTCCAAACGCAGGTCGATGAAGGAGCCGGGTTTTGAATTGTCCGGCTGGAACACCATCGTGCCGTCGTCGTTCACGGTGATCTTGCTGAACAGGTTCAGGTTGGCCACTACGTCGCGTCGGCCCAGGCCGTACTTGCCCAGTTCGTTGACCAGGCTGTCATAGCCGTTGCGGTGGTAGGCGTTGCGGTGTTCCTGGTAGCGGGCCTCGCCGTATTTCTCCTTCACCAGCTCGGCGTTGGAGAGCCCGCCGATGGTGTCGTGCCAGCCGCAGGTGTCCTCGGTGATGGAACAGATCACCCGGCCCATGTCGCTGTAGCAGACGTTGCCGCGGGTGAGAAAGGCGGTGTGCTGGCCCTTGAGGGTGTCGGCCATGTTGTAGCGTTCCGTGGTGTCCTCGCGGCTGTAGAGGAGCATGGCGACGTTGGCGCCGCCCTCCACGTCGATGAGCCGAAGGGTTGTGCCGCGGCGCAGGACCCACGACCAGTGGGCGCCGCCCGGGACCCGTTCCTCCCAGAGCCGTCGAGACGCATCCGGTAGCTGACTCATGTGTCGTTCTCCATGGTGTTACGGAAATTCGAATTCGTAATACCGACTACGCAGTTTGTGTGCCAGGGCAGTCGATGGCTGCCAGGCCTTGTGCGACGGGCCTTGCGCAATCCGCCTCGCGGGTGGGGCGCACCAGGGTGGTGCGTGGTGGGTGTGCGGGCACCTGTTTGGTGCCCTCAGGCGCGCCGTTCCGCAGGCTGGTGCACCTGGGGGATGAGGGTGGTGGTCAGTTCCAGTTTGCCGGAGATCACTCCCCGGTTGGTGATCATGCGGTCGGCGATGATCTGCAGTTGGGTGGCGGGCCCCTGCACCAGGATCACCTCCATGGTGCGGTTGTGCATCAGGTGGACGTGCAGGGAGCTGATCACCTCCTCCACATGCTCGTGCTGCAGTTCCGCCAGAGTCTTCTGCAGGCGCGGGGTGCTGTGGTCGTAGAGCAGGGTGATGGTGCCGGCCATCACCTCGTTGCCCAGTTCCCGTTTGTGGGCCACCAGCTGGTGGCTGATCATCTCCGCCAGGGCCGCCGAGCGGCTCTCATAGCCGCGCGCATCCACCATCTCGTCCAGCTGCCCGAGCAGGGGCTCGGGCAGGGAGATGCTGATACGGCTGACCCCTCCGTTGGCTTTCATGCAGGCATTCCTAGAACAGGTGGCTGTAGCGTTCGATCTCCCAGGCGGAGACGGTCTGGTGGTAGGAGACCCACTCGGCGCGCTTGTACTTGATGAACTCGTCGCGCAGCCCCTGGCCCAGGGCCTCGATCACGAAGGGGTCCGCCTCGAAGGCGTCGATGGCCTCGGACAGGCTCTTGGGCAAGAACTCGATGCCCCGGTCGGCGCGCTCGGCGTCAGTGAGTTCATAGAGGTTGTCCTCCTGAGGCTTGCCCGGATCGAGCCCCTCGCGGATGCCTTCCAGCCCGGCAGCCAGGGCCAGGGTGGCGGCCAGGTAAGGGTTGACCGCGCCGTCGGCGTTGCGCGACTCGCAGCGTCCGCCGCCCATGGGCACGCGCACAGAGTTGGTGCGGTTGTTGGAACCGAAGGAATTGAACACCGGCGCCCAGGTGAAGTAGGGCATGTCGCCCTGGCGCACCAGGCGCTTGTAGCTGTTCACCGTGGGCGCGAAGGCGGCGCACAGGGCCTTGCCGTGCTTGATGATACCGGCGATGAATTGATAGCCCGTCTCGGTGAGGCCCAGGCCGCGGGGGTCCTCGCGGGGATCGCACTCGAATACGTTGACGCCGGTCTCCAGGTCGTAGAGCGACATGTTGAAGTGGGCGCCGTTGCCGGTCTTGTCGGCGAAGGGCTTGGGCATGAAGGTGGCGATCAGGCCCTCCTGCTTGGCGTATTCCTTGGCCATCAGGCGCAGGAAGATGAAGCGGTCGCAGCTGGTCAGTGCATCGGCGTAATGGAAGTCGAATTCGAACTGGCCGTTGGCGTCCTCGTGGTCGAGGGAATACAGGTCCCAGCCGAGGGCGTTGATGGTGGTGGCCATCTTGTCCAGCCAGGTGAACTGGTCCAGGAAGGCGCGGGCGTCGTAGCAGGGCTTGACCAGCCGGTCATCGGGGTTGGGGACCTCCAGCCGGCCGTCCTCGGTCTGGCGCAGCAGGAACACCTCGGCCTCGATCCCTAAGTTGAATCCGAAGCCCATCTCATTGGCCCTGGCGACCATGTTCTTCAGTGCCACCCGGGTGCTGAACGGATAGGGCTTGCCGTGGAAGGTGTTGTCCGCAGGCATCCAGGCCACCTCCGGCTGCCAGGGCAGCTGGATGATGTGGTCCAGATCCGGCACAGAGGCTATCTCGTCCTCGTTGGGTGCCTGGCCCAGGCCGTCCAGGGCGTAGCCGGTATACAGCTCGGAACCATGGGCCATATGGGGCAGGTGATCGATGGGCACCACCTTGCCCTTGGGCACGCCATGGATATCCACGTAGGCGCCCAGGCAATACTTCACGCCCTGGGCCCGCAGGCGGTCCTGGATCTGGCGAATCTCGTCGGTGGTCTTGGTCTTCATGTCAGGGTTTCCCGTGTGCGGCTTGGCAGGATTGGAAATAGGAATGGGGCAGGGGTGGCGTCTCCGTCATGCCCTTGCGCACCAGGGCGGCAAGGTCCTCCACCATCCAGGCATACAGGCGTTCGCCCTGTTCCCGGGTGGCGCGGCTCGGGTGCCCGGTGACGCCGTTGGCGCTGGTGCGGTTCACCGGGTGGGCGAACACGCAGTCTTCGGTGCGATCGGGATCGTCGGCGACCTGGATGCGGTCGGCGCGCAGCATGTGCGGCGAGAGCGCCATCATCAGCGCGGTCTCGGCGGCATTGGCGTGCCAGTCGATGCCGTCTTCGCTGTGCGCGGTGTTTACCCGCTCGCTGACGTCCATGGTGTTGATCAGCGCTACCATCAGGTCGTCGTGCTGTGCGCGCAGCATCTCAAGCGCGCAGCGCAGGGGCGCCTCGTTGGTGACGTGTCCGTTGATCAGGAACAGGCGCCGAAAGCCTGAGGCATGGACCCAGTCGCCGATGTCCTTGACCACGTCAATGAGGGTCTTGGGCTGCAGGGCGATGGTGCCGGGCCAGCGATTCGAGTGGCCGATGGAACAGCCGAAGGGCAGCGTGGGCAGAAGCGCGGCGCCGGTGGCCTCGGCCACGTCGTGGCTCAGGCGCGCGGCGATCTCCGCGTCCATGCCGCAGCCCAGGTGCGGGCCGTGCTGCTCTGTGGCGCCCACCGGCAGGATGACCGTGTCCATCCCGGCGGCCACCAGGGCACCGATCTCTTCCCAGGTCATGGTGTACCAGTTGTTGAGCATCAGAATACGGACTCCACCTTGGCGTTGACGGGAACCATGCGCACCATGTTGAGGCGGTCGCCGTTGACCCCCTCCTCGGTCTCTGCGCCTGGCGGATGGATGAGTTCCTCCAGTCGGCGCTTGGTGGCCAGGAACTCGGGGCTCAGCAACTGGGACGGGTTGCGCGGCTGGGGCACGGGCACCTCGATCAGTTCCTGCACCTCGCCGGGATGGGCCTTGAGCACCAGGATGCGGTCGGCCAGGTAGATGGCCTCGTCGAGATCATGGGTGATGAATACGACGGTGATGTCGATGTTCTTCCAGATCTCCAACAGGTAGCCCTGCATCTTCGCCCTGGTCTGGGCATCCAGGGCACCGAAGGGTTCGTCCATGAGCAGGATGCGCGGCTGGTTGGCCAGGGCCCGGGCGATGGCCACACGCTGCTTCATGCCGCCGGAGAGCTGATGCGGGTAGCTGTTGGCGAACTTGGTCAGGCCTACCAGATCGATCCATTGCAGCGCCTCCTCCTCGGCGGCGGTACGGCTGCGACCGGCCAGTTCCAGGCCTAACATCACGTTCTTCTTCACCGTGCGCCAGGGAAACAGGGTGTAGCCCTGGAACACCATGCCGCGATCCGGACCCGGACCGCGCACCGGCTTGCCGTCCAGCAGCACCTCGCCGCTGGAGTAGTCCTCCAGGCCCGCCAGGGTGCGTACCAGGGTGGACTTGCCGCAGCCGGAGGGACCGATGACGCAGACGAATTCCCGTTGGTGAGTACAGAAGTTGATGTCTTTCAGTGCCGTGACCGACCCCTGGGCCGTGTCGAAGGTCTTGGTCAGACCCTTCACCTCAAGGATCACCGGCCGTTCCTTCAGGCGCCTGAAGCGGTCGGCCACCTCCGGTGACTGGTCGCGGTAACTGGGCAGTTCCAGATGGATCATGGGGATCTCCGGGGCGTCAGGCGCGGGCGGCCCGCTGCCAGGGGAACAGGCGTCGGCCCAGCCAGGCCAGGATGAGGTCGGTGGTCAGGCCGATGATCCCGATGATCAGGATGGCGGCGAACACGTTGTCGAAGTTCTTGTAGCGGGCCTGCTGGGTGATGAACCAGGTGATGCCGGAACTGGCGCCGATCATCTCGGCAACGATCAGGTAGGTCCAGGCCCAGCCCAGCAGGATGCGCATGTCCCGGTACAGGTCACTGGCGATGCCCGGGATGACCACCTTGAACAGCAGCCCGGCATTGCGCGCACCGAGCGTCATGGCCGCCTCCAGCAGTGACGGGTCGAGCTTGCGGGTGGTATTGGCCACCACCAGCACCTGCTGGAAGAAGGTGCCGATGAAGATGATGGCGATCTTGGGCGCATCGTGGATGCCCAGGATAGCTACTGCCAGCGCGCCGAAGGCCGGCGCCGGCAGGTAGCGGAAGAATTCGACGAAGGGTTCTGTCAGGCGCGACACCGCTACGTAGGTGCCTGCCAGGATGCCCAGGGGTACACCGATCAGGGACGAAAGGAAGAACCCCCAGAAGATGACCTGGATACTGTTGGCGAGACTCTCATGGAGCCACTTCTCGTTGCGTCGCTGCGGTTCGGTGGAGAAGGCCGTGTACAGGGCCGTGGCCACTTCGTGGGGCGCGGGCAGGTAGACCGGGTTGGTGCGCGTTCCGGTGGGCAGCTCGCGGCCCTCGGCGCGCAGGGTCTCCCGCTCCTGTTCGAAGACGGTGCGGTCCACCAGCATGCCGGCGCGGAAATAATCCACCTCGCCGGCTTCGATGACCTCCACCTGGGGATGCCAGATGAAGGGAACATAACTGACCAAAGACCAGACCAGCAGGGGAAAGACGAAACTCATGACGGCCAGGAAGGTGCGTCGTCGTGACGACAGTTCCTTGCGCACCGCAAACCAGGGCTTGTTCATGGCTTGAGTCTCTCCGCCTGCCGGACCTGGGTGTGCCGATCCTTACAGGGCGCCGGTGATGCTGGCGTCGATGTAGTCGTCGACGGTCTGCGCATCCTTGTACACGTCGTTGGCGACGTTGAACTCGTCGGCGATCTTCGATGAGCCGTACAGGGAGGTGAAGCCGTCACCCTTGTTGAAGAATTCCATGGCCTCTTCGCGGCTCAGGATCTTGGTGCCCTCGATGAAGGCCTCGTAGTCGGCGGGCGGGATGCCCACGCGGGAGGCCATGATGCTCACTGCGTCGGCGCGGGTGGCCGGATCCTGGATGTAGTCCACCACCCGGTACCAGACCCGGGCCACCTTGACCCAGGCATCACGGCTGGCTGACAGGCTGGTGGGTGAGACCGCCAGCACGTCATAGATCAGGCCGGGTTCGTTGGCGCTGGAGTAGATGGCGGTGGAGCCCGGCACCAGGTTGAGCGCCTGGCCGGAATTGGGCTGCCAGGCGACGACGGCGTCCACGTTGCCGGAGGCGAGCACCTGGGGTGTCTCGTTGGTGGGCACGTTGATCAGCTCCACGTCCGACTCGGTCATGCCGTTTTTCTCCAGGGCGTTGAGCAGCAGCAGATGGGAAACGAAGCCGATCTCCACGCCGATCGTCTTGCCCTTGAGATCGGCCACAGAGTCGACGCCGCGCCGGGCGATGATCATGTCGTTGCCGTTGGAGTAGTCATTGATGATGATCATCACGTTGCGCGCGCCAGTGGCGCCGGTGACCAGGGCGTCGCCATTGGTCATGGCCACGGCATCCAGCTGGCCGGCGGCGAAGGCGTCCATGGAGGCCACGTAGTCGAACCATTCGAATTGCACGTCCACGCCTTCTTCCTTGAACCATTCCTTCTCGATGGCCACTTCCCAGGCCACCCAGCCGGGCCAGTCGCTGTAGCCGATCTTCAGGGGTTCGGACAGGGCCTGGGCAGACATGCCCAGCATGGCAATGCCCGCCAGGGCACCGAAGAGTTGCTTGAGGGGTTTGTACATGGCGATGCCTCCAGGGTATTACCGTTGGTTGATTTGGTAATACGATCTAAGCAACGCTCGTGCCATCGGCCGATTCGCTTGCAAGCTGATGTTTTATCGATAGCTGCGCGGTGGTGGGCCACGGAGCCGAGGGGGTGACTGCCCTCTGGTGGTGCGCGGGGGGTGGGTTTGTTCCGCTTTGGGGCGGGGGTTTATGAAAGGCAAAGTCGGTTTAGCCACAGAGGGCACGAGGTCACAGAGAAAAACGCAGAATGAAGAATGACAAGGTGTATCGTGCGGCTAAACGTATGTACCCATGTACCGCGCCGAGACTGAAGTCTGCAGATACATGCCAAACGACCTTCTTTTCCCTCTGTGACCTCTGTGCCCTCTGTGGCTAAATATCCCCGAGCTTTGATCCAGGCAAACACTGCGCAAAGTGTGCCCGTTCCGTGTGGGCCATCCAGCGGTTGATCTCGCGCAGGTTGGCCACGGGCACGCCGGTGAAGGGCAGGTGGTGCAGGTAGCCGTCAGGGCCGAACTCCGGGGTGAGGGTCGCCAGCCGATCGCCCCGCTGCACCATGGCGTTCCAGACGATCTCCCACCAGCCCTGGTGGGCGGCCAGGGCCAAGGCATGCTCGGGGGCTGCCGGGTGGGGCACCTGGGGGCCCTGTTCGTAGCCCACCCGGGCGTGCACGTGCCGCACCTGGGGGGCGATGGCCTCGATCACGTCCCGCTCGCTGTCCATGAGCCGTTCGCACACCACGCACCAGTGACTGAAATCCACGGTCAGCCGCAACTCCGGCAGGGCCTCGGCCAGGCGCCGCGTGGTCCAGGGATTGAACAGGGAACGTCCCCGGTGGGTCTCGAAGCTGATCTCCAGGCCGAAGCTATCGGCCAGCGTCATCGCCTCGGCGAAGAAATCGCGACTCGTGTCCTCGGGCCAGGCGTCGCACCCGGCCAGGGAGGTCACGAACCGGGGCGTGAGTTCGGCACTCCATTCCAGGCGCTGACGCAACGAGGCCAGGTGTTGCTCCGGGCTTGCATGACGGTCCGGCACATAACTGCCCGCGGTGCAGATCTCGGCGATGTAGTCCATGTCATGCACCTGCAGTGCGCGTCCGAGATGCCGGCGCTCCGAGGTCTGCGCCGGGGCCGGCCCTTCGATGCCGTCAAAGCCGTCTGCCAGGGCCTCCAGGATGGCCCACCTCCAGTCCCCGTCGTAGCCCCACAGGCTCTTGTAGACCTTGAGTTCCATGTGCAGATCCCCGTTCTGATTCAGTGCGCCGTGAGAAAGGACACGCCCACCACGCCCAGGAAGGCGGAGGGATCACCCACCGGCCGGTCCGGGGGGTCGGCGTGCAGGATGCGGGCGACCCGGTAGCAGTGGTAGGCCTTGAGCAGCCGGCCCACGGGAAGGACCCGGCCGCTGTCCTCGCCGTAAAGCTTTTGGTGCAGGGCCGGCAGCCGGTACCAGGGTTCAGTGGGCCGGGTATGGTGGGCGTTGTGGTAGCCGAAGTTCAGGGTCAGCAGATTCATCCACGGGTGGCGTACCGAGAGCAGATTGGAATAGGTGTTGCGTTCCTCGTGGGCCCGGTCGAAGGACGGCGTGGATTCGCCCTGGGCCTGTTCCAGGTGTTCGAACAGGGGGTAAGTATGCTGGTGTACATCCATGAAGCGCAGGACGTGCAGGAACAGCAGGTAGGCGATGGCGTAGTAAATGAGCGCCATGGGATTCAGGGTGGCGAGCAGTGCGAAGAAGGCCAGGCGTGACAGCAGGACCCCGATCACCCGGGTGCGCCGGTGGCGGCGCGAGGGCATGACGAAGGGCAGTACCAGCACCAGGGCATGCATGAGCAGGTCCACCGCCGGGATATATAGCCACTCCAGGGCCTGGATGGTCCGCAGCAGCGTCGGGTGGCGTTGCAGGTGGAGTCGAAAGTCGAAGGCCACGATGTCGGCGCGATCCACGTGATGGCGGAAATGCTTGTGGCGAATACTCTCGTAATCCCCGTAGGCGCTGCCCACCAGCCAGCTGAGCACCTCGCCCAGCCGTGCGTTCCAGCGGTTGTCCCGAAGGATCGTGTTGTGGGCGCACTCGTGGATCAGGTAGGCGCCGATCACCAGTCCATGGGCCAGCATCAGGATCCCCGGCAGGGCGAGGGGCACGGAGCCCTGGGTGATGAGGGCCAGACCGCCTGCATAGGCGGCGAGGCAGTAGGTCAGTGCGGCGAGATTCGGCCAGCGGCCGTCTTCATATCTCCAGAGTCGTGGCATGGGTGCGATCCGCGGGTCGTCCCGCACGGTCCACCGCACCCGGGGGTCGTCCCCCGGGCCACGCGCCGGTTCAGGGCGCATGATTTAGCCAAGCAAGGTGCGCGCCAGTCCGCCGGGTCAGGGAATATCTGGGTCCCGCATCGCCGACGGCGACAAATACGCACCTCCCCGGTGCGAGTACCGGCGGTGATGCGCCGTCATGATGCCCCGCTGGGAGGCCTGTGGGCGCGGGTGAGGCATGGACGGCGATGCTGCGTCAGAGTAAGATTCCCAGCCTTACGCGCCCGTAGCTCAGCTGGATAGAGCGCTGCCCTCCGGAGGCAGAGGTCAGAGGTTCGAATCCTCTCGGGCGCGCCACTCACTAGTTGTTCGTGTCACGCCCGATCGGATTTCCGGCCCCTATAGTCTCGGGGCGCTCGGCTCGTGCGAAGCGGTGCTTCGCGCAGGGCACTCGCCTCGCCCTTTCGGTCCCGCCAGATACCATAAGGGCCCGCATTGCGGGCCCTTATGGTATCTGGCGGGACCGAAAGCCCTGGTTCGGACCTCCAGGTTCGATTAATCCGGCAGGAAAGCCGGATTGACAGTGCGCGATAGCGCGCTGCCCCGCAGGGGCGAGGGCCAGGGAAGGCCCGAGTCAATGCTCTCGGGCGCAACACATAGGGGCCCTCAATGGGCCCCTATGTGTTTATGTTCAGGGATATATCCAAGTCTCAAGCCCCTAGGCACCCCCATGGACCTCCTTTGGCAATACACCCTGGTCTTCCTCGCCGCCGCCACCCCCTGGCTGGAGATCGTCATCGTGATCCCCGTGGCCATCGGCGCTGGGCTCGCGCCGATACCCGTGACCATCGTGAGTTTCGTGGGCAATGCCCTGCCGGTGTTCGGCATCATCGCGCTGTTTCATTGGTGGGAGCGGCGCCGGGGACCGGTACGTCGGCGCTGGAGTGCCCGGGCCATGCGGGTCTGGGCGAAGTGGGGGTTGCCGGGACTGGCCCTGGCGGGACCGGCGGTGACGGGGATTCACCTGGCGGTGGTCATGGCCCTGGTCCTGCACGCCGACCGGCGGGCCACGACCCTGTGGATGACCGTGAGCCTGGCCCTCTGGTCCGTGGGCACCACCCTAGTGACCGTGGCGGGCATTGAGGGCTTCCGCCAGCTCTTCGGCGGTGACTGAGGTGAAGAAAATTCTGTTCTCTCGCCAAGACGCAAAGGCGCGAAGAAAAGCTATTTAATAATGATTTCTCAGCGTCTTTGCGTCTTGGCGAGAGCAATGTTTTTGGATTAGAGACGGCTCAGCAGATAAGCCTCTCCCACGAAGCCAGGATGCAACAGTGGCGTTTCCTTCGTGCCCTTCGTGGACTTCGTGGTTAAGGCCGTTAAGGCCTTTATTCAACCCGTGCTCCAGGCCCGCGGGCGGCGCATGCCGGCGATCTTGCATACCTGTTGCATGTAGCCGTAGGGAAAGAGTTCGTAGAGCCGCTGGCGTGCCCGGTCACCGTAGCCCAGCTCCTCAGCGATGTACTTGATGACGAAGCGGGCATCCACGGCCACGTGCTGGGTGTCGTAGTGGTGGCGGATGAAGTCCAGCACCTTGCGGTGTTCGCTGCCCAGTTCCACCCCCTCCTGCCGGGCCAGGGTCTCGGCGACCTGATCATCCCAGGCCTCCGGGTCGATCAGATAGCCTTCCTCGTCGGTCTCGATGCGCAGTTCCTTCATTGCGATGCCCATGATGCACCTCCTGTTTTCTGTCAGCCGGCCGGCAGCCCTGGGGCGCAGGCCTATCTGATCAAGCTACTGGAGGTGGATAACCAAAGACAAACGAAACTTATTGGACTTTGATATCGTAATTGTCGATATTAAATCCATGGACATGGATCAGGTACGGACTTTTTTGGCGGTGGCGGCCCATGGCAGTTTCCTGGAGGCGGCCGAGCGTCTGCATGTCACTCAGTCCACGGTGAGCGCCCGCATCCAGCGTCTGGAGGCGGATCTGGGCAACCGGTTGTTCGTGCGCAACCGTTCAGGCGCCAGTCTCACCGCCGCCGGGCGGCGCTTCCTGCGCCACGCCAAGTCCCTGTTGCTGACCCTGGAACAGGCCCGCCACGACGTGGGCCTGCCCAGCCGCTTTCGCGCCAGCATCACCCTCGGTGCGCGCATCGCCCTGTGGGAAGGGTTCCTGCCCCAGTGGCTGGGGCGCTTTCGCGCCAGCGCCCCGGATGTCTCCGTGCGCAGCGAGATCGGTTTCGAGGAGGACTTGATGCGCAGGCTGGTGGAGGGGACCCTGGACGTGGGCCTCATGTACACCCCGCGTCACAGCCCGGGGCTGACGGTGGAGCACCTGTTCGACGAGACCCTGGTGCTGCTCAGTACCGATCCCGGCAGCCGGGGGCTGGGTGAGGACTATGTGCACGTGGACTGGGGGCCGGCCTTCCACGCCCAGCATGCCAACCACTACCCGGACGTGGAGCGCCCGGCCCTGCACGCCAACATCGGCTGGCTGGGGGTGCAAATCATCCTGTGCAACGGTGGCTCCTGTTACCTGCCCCAGCGTATGGCCCGGCCGCTCATCGAGGCGGACCGGCTGTTCCCGGTGCCAGACAGCCCTCGGCTGAACCTGCCCGCCTACATGGTCTTCCCCCGGGACAGCGAGTCGCCGGTGCTGGCCCAGGTGCTGGATGGCCTGCGCGCCCTGGCAGCGGAACAGGGCTGAGTGGGCGCCTGCTCAAACAGCGTGGCAATCGCTTCCAGCGCTACGAGTTCGACGATGCCACGGTGGTCCCTTCTTTTCCCTTGAAGGTTCCCGAAAGGTTCTCTATTCTGATCGAGAACCTTTCGGGAACCTTCTCGCCATGCTCACCCCTCAGCAACGCAACACCCTGGACTTCATTCGTCGTCATCTGCACCGCCACGGCCATGCACCGACCCTGACCGAGATCGGCGCGGCGGTGCGCGTGCGTTCCAAGGGCGCGGTGCATCGCCTGGTGCAGGCCCTGGTGGATAAGGGTTACCTGACCCGGGAGTCTCCGGGCTGGCGGGGCCTGCGGCCCACGGGCAGCGACGCCGCCTTCAGTCTGCCCCTGGTGGGGCGCATCGCCGCAGGCCAGCCCATCGAGGCCATCCCCGGCGAGGACACCCTGGATCTGGCGGAATTCCTGCTGGGCCCCGGCCGCTACGCCTTGCGGGTGGTGGGGGAGTCCATGAGAGGGGCCGGTATCCTGGATGGCGATACGGTGGTGGTGGCCCAGGCGGACAGCGCCCGGGACGGAGACATCGTGGTGGCGCTCATCGACGATGAGGAGGCCACCCTCAAGCGCATTCGCCACCGCCCGGACGGGCAGGTGGAGTTGCGCCCCGAGAATCCTGCTATGTCGCCCCTGGTCTACGACGCCGCCCGGGTACGCATCCAGGGCATCGTCGTCGGCCAGCTACGCGGCTACCGGTAAACGATCATGGACGAGTTGTGGGAACGGGCCATCGTCCTGGTGGACATGAACGCCTTCTTCGCGTCCATCGAACAACTGGATCACCCGCCGCTGCGTGGCCTGCCCGTGGGCATCACCAACGGCGCCACCGGCACCTGCATCATTACCAGTTCCTACGAGGCCCGGGTCCACGGGGTACGCACCGGCATGCGTCTTAAGGAGGCCCGGCAATTGTGCCCGGACATCCTGCAGATCCCGGCCCGGCCCGAGCGCTATGCCCAGGTCTCCACCGCCATCATGAGTTCCCTGGAAGACGTCACCCCGGACCTGGAGGTGTTCTCCGTGGACGAGGCCTTCCTGGATGTGACCCATTGCCAGCGGCTGCTGGGCTCGCCCCAGAGCATCGCCGAGCGGGTCAAGCGCACCGTGTGGGAGGCCTCGGGGCTGCCCTGTTCCGTGGGCATGTCCGGGGACAAGACCACCGCCAAGTGGGCGGCCAAGCAGCACAAGCCCGACGGACTCACCGTGGTGCCCCCCTGGGAGGCGGCCAGGCGTCTGGCGCCGGTGCCGGTCACGGACCTGTGTGGTATCGCCGGGGGCATCGGCGCTTACCTGGCCGAGCGAGGTGTCTACACCTGTGGTGACATGGCGCAGTTGCCGGTGAGCGAACTGGCGCGGCGCTTCGGCAACCTGGGCCGACGCATCTGGCTCATGGCCCAGGCGCTGGACCCCGCGCCGGTGGAGACCCGCATCGCGCCGCCCAAGAGCATGGGTCACGGCAAGGTGATGCCCCCGGGCACCAAGGCGCGTTCCGAGATCCTTACCTACCTGGAACACATGGGCTTCAAGCTGGGCACGCGCCTGCGCCGCCACGACATGGTGGCCCAGCGCTTTTTCATCGGCCTGCGTGCCCGACATGGCTGGATCGGCGGCACCTACCGCAGCGCCACCCCCACCAGCGACAGCCGGCTGCTGCACGGCCTGTGTCGGCGCATGCTCTCGGAACACTGGTCGGGAGAGGGGGTGTGCCAGGTGCAGATCACGGCCCTGGATCCGCGTTCGGTGGCCGGGCAGCTGGAGTTGTTCGGGGATGGCGGGGCACCGGCGGTGGCCGATGAGTCACGGGTACGGGCGGCCCATGGGGTCATGGATGCCATCAACCGCCGCTACGGTGAGTTCACCCTGGCGCCGGCCCGGCTGCTGTCCCGTTCGGAGATGCCCAACGTAATCGCCCCGGCCTGGAAGCCCCACGGGCACCGACAGACGATTTGAGGCGAGTGCGGCGAGCACGCCGCGAATGTCACCGGTAGGAGGGCCGACCCTGGGCCGAACAACGATGCCCGCCTCTAGCAACGGCGGATCGCGGCGGGGTCGCCGCTCCTAAGGGGCGCGTAAGGCGCCGGGTCGTTTACTTGCGCTTGAACCTGCTGGAGCGTTTGAGCTCCGTGAGGATGTCCCGCTCCAGGCTATCCAGGTCGTCCATCTTCACCTGGGCCACGTCGCTGATCCAGGCGGTGTTCTGGTTACGCTTGCGGGCGAAGTAGTTGAGGATGAATTCCTCGGACATGAGCATGAAGCGGATGGCGTCTTCCGGGTCTATCTGCAGGAAGGGGTTGCGGGCGATCTGCATGGCGGACTGTTCCTGCTGCAGGCAGTAGCGGTTGAGCAGGGTGTAGAGGGACATGCGTGCCTCGCTGATGCTGCGCGAGACCTTCTTGCGGGTGAAGGGATGCAGACTGGCGTCCACGATGGCGTCCAGCCATAGGGTCAGGTCGTTTTCCGAGATGGCCACTTCCTTGGCGCGCTGTTCGGCCACCAGCTCGGAGATGCGCGTCTGCAGCTGATCGCCTTCCGTGTTGGACTTGCCCCGTACCAGGGCCCGGCGCCACAGGGCCTGGGATCGTTCCAGCTCCTCGCGCAGTCCCTCGATCTGTTCGGTCAGTTGCCGGGCATCCTCGTCCAGCTGGCTGATCTGGCGGGCCTTGGCCTGCATCTCGTGGTGGCTGACACCGACGCGGATCAGGTAATAGCGGGCCAGCAGATGCTCGATGTCCTCGGCGTGGCGATGCAGCCGTTCGATGGCTTGGTCGAACCTGGGGATGAGTTCCAGATCCGGTTCCTGTTCCCGCAGCAGACGCACCGCCTGGGTGGTCTCGGCCACCTCGGCGCGCACGTCCATGAGCAGACCGTTGAGGGTCTTCACGTTGGAGCTCAGGCGCTGCAGGCTGGTGTCTTCGGACCCGGTGCGCCACTGCTCATGGAGTTCTTCCAGATCCTGTAGCTTCTGGCGGAAGATCTTCACGTTGGCCTTGTTGCCGGTACGCTTGGCCCGGTCCAGGGCGGTGAGCACATCTTCGCCGTGCTGTTCCTGGATGGCCATGCGTTGCTGCAGGTGATAGGAGTTGGCGGCCAGGATCAGGCTTTCCACCGCGGAACGGGAGTACAGCGGGACCTCCTCGACAAAATCCAGCGGGATATTGTCGGGCAGCTTTTCCGGGGGGAGGCGGGAGAGTTCGTCCGGCGAGAGACTCTGCACCAGCTTGCGGAAGATATGAATGGGAATAGGCGGCTGGCGCCGCAGGGACAGGCTCATGTGGTCGCCCCGCGCGCGTTTTCTGCTGCACTGGTGATGAGGCGCCGCATGCCTATGCGTCACCCCGGCCCAGTACGGGTGTCTTGAGGGTCCGGGCGAAGTCCAGCATGCGCTGGGTGGAACGCAGTGCGCGTACCCGCACCGATTCCTCCACATGGATCTCGTTGTCGCCGGACTCCAGGGTGTTCAGCAGGTTATGCAGGCCGTTCATGGCCATCCAGGGGCAGTGGGCGCAGCTGTGGCAGGTGGCGCTGCGACCACCGGTGGGTGCTTTAATAAAGGTCTTGTCCGGTGCGCCCTGCTGCATCTTGTAGAAGATGCCGGAATCCGTGGCCACGATCAGGGTCTTCTGGGGCAGATTGATCGCTGCCTGGATGAGCTGGGTGGTGGAGCCCACCACGTCGGCCAAGTCGATGACCGCTGCCGGGGACTCCGGATGCACCAGGATGGCGGCCTCCGGGTGTGCGGCCTTGAGCTCGTGCAGGGCCTGGGACTTGAACTCGTCATGCACCACGCAGGAGCCGTCCCACAACACTATGTCGGCACCGGTCTGGCGACGGATGTAATCGCCCAGGTGCTTGTCCGGGGCCCACAGCAGTTTCTTGCCCTGAGCGTGCAGGTGTTCGGCCAGTTTCAGGGCGATGCTGGAGGTGACCACGTAATCGGCGCGGGCCTTCACCTCGGCGGAGGTGTTGGCGTAGACCACCACGGTGCGGTCCGGGTGCTCGTCGCAGAAGGCATTGAACTGGTCTGCAGGGCAGCCCAGGTCCAGGGAACACTCCGCCTCCAGGGTCGGCATGAGCACGCGCTTCTCGGGGCTCAGGATCTTGGCGGTCTCACCCATGAAGCGCACCCCGGCCACCACCAGGGTCGAGGCCGGGTGTTCGTGGCCGAAGCGGGCCATGTCCAGGGAATCGGATACGAAACCGCCGCTATCGTCCGCCAGACGCTGCAACTCCGCATCCACGTAATAGTGGGCTACCAGTACCGCGTCCTTCTCCTTGAGCAGTTGCTTAATGCGCTCGCGCACCGCCTCCAGCTCAGCGCCATGGTAGTGGGGCACATGGGCGGTGATCTGGGCGGTATCAGGGACCGGGAACGGCATGATGGTTTGTTCGGTGGCAGGGCTCAACGAAGCGGACTCCATGTAATGAATAGGGTTACCAGACTGCCTATCAGAGGCTTTTCCCTGATTCTATCCGTTGGACAGGGCTTTGGCACCCATGTTCAGTGCCCACGGGATTGCATGGGCCTCCTGGCCGGGGCACACTTTCGCGCCCCACCGTAGCCCGGCCCGTGTCCATGGACGTGTTGCTCAAGACCTACAAGCAGATCCCCATCCCCGAACGCATGGAGCTGGCCCTGTCGGCAGACCTGGACCCCCGGTGGCGGCCGTTCCTGGTGCGCGACCAGCACAGCCAGGTGAAGGCCTACTTCTCCCGACGCCTGGATATGAGCGCCGAGGAGGTGGCCTTGCTGCTGGCGGATATGGATCAGACCGTGCGCCTGAACTGTGCCAAGCGGGATGATCTGACGTCCGAACAGGTGGAACAGTGCGTCAGCGACCGGGACCCCAACCTGCGCTATTTCGTGGCCCGCAACCCGCTGCTCACCGAGGCGCAGCGGGCCCGCCTGATGAATGACGAGGACGACCTGGTG
>JBHEOJ010000019.1:572-4631 GCA_046260855.1 Thioalkalivibrio sp. | reverse complement strand
CTCTGGGACTGCGCGCCGGTCATCGAGGGGGCCGAACGCCGTTTCTATCACTGGCTCACGGAGCACTATCCGCGAATCCCCGAGAGGTTTACTCCCGAGGGGCTCGTTGAGCACCGCAAGATCTGGTTCGGACAGTATCCGGACCTGCATCATGACCTGACCCGTCTGCGCAAGCGCTGGCTGAGTGTTATGGCCCGTGAGTCGGGTTATGACGAGGCCTTGGTGGAGCCTGCCTTCCGGGTGTTCTGGGAGGCGCGCAATCAGGTGTGTCTCTACGACGATGTGCTCGCTACCCTGGAGCGTCTGCGTGGCCGGTTCGTGCTGGGCAGCATCACCAACGGCAATGCGGACGTGCACCACATCGGCATCGGCCATTATTTCGATTTTTCCATCACCGCCGCCGGCGCCGGTGTGGCCAAGCCCCATCCGGCCATCTTCACAGCGGCCCTGGATGAGGGCGGCGTGGCGGCCCACGAGACCCTGCACGTGGGCGATGATCCGGAGCGGGATGTGGTCGGTGCGGCCCGGGTGGGGCTTCGCACGTTGTGGGTCAATCCACAGGACCTGCCGGCTCCCGAGGGCTGCCGGCCGGATGGGGTGGTGCGAAGAGTGGGGGAGATACCGGGGTGGGTGGAGGGAAGGATGAAGGTTGAATAAAGATCAAGGACAGGAAATGACCCATCAACCAGACTCAACAAGCCTTAAGGGCGCCTCTAAACATTCATGAGCACGCATCTTGGACGCTCAAATCCGCGCTTTCGGTGTTGCAAATCTTCGCAATAGCTCGCTATTACGTGCGATTTGCGCCTTGATAGCACGAATCTGAGCGCCCAATCTGACGCACTCAGAATAATTAGAGGTGCCCTTAATTCAACCTTCATCCTTCTACCTTCATCCTTCCATGAGTGGTTTCGGCGGGTCGATGCCGAAGCCCTGGGCGTAGTCCACACCCAGCTCCCTCAGGCTTTCCAGGATCTCGTCGTTTTCCACGAACTCGGCCACGGTCTGGATGCCCATGACCTGACCGATGCGGTTAATGGCGTCCACCATGGCCCGGTCGATGGGGTCCTTGACGATGTCCTTCACCAGGCTGCCGTCGATCTTCAGGTAGTCCACGGGCAGGTTCTTGAGATAGGCGAAGGAGGAGACCCCGGTACCAAAATCATCCAGTGAGAAACGACAGCCTCGCTTGCGCAGTTCACTCATGAAATGCAGGGCGCGTGTCAGGTTCGCGATGGCAGCGGTTTCGGTGATCTCGAAACAGATGGCGGTGGGCGGGACACGATGCAGTTCCAGCTGGTCGATGACAAAGCCCAGGAAGCCCTCGTCGTTGATGGAGGCGCCGGAGATGTTGATGGCGTAAAGACAGCCACAGTACCCACCGGAATCGTTGGGTGTGCACTGGACACGGATCCGGGCCGCCTGTGTGGTGAAGAAATGATTGATCACCCACCGGTCGATGGCGGGCATCAGGTCGTAACGTTCCGCAGCCGGGATGAATGCACCCGGCGCTACCAGTTCATCGTTTTCATCCAGCATGCGAAGCAGGATCTCCACATGCTCTGCACTCTCCTCGGTTTGGGCATCTATGCTGACAATGCGTTGGGAGTAGAGGGTGAAACGGTCCCGGGCCAGGGCGTCGGTAATGCGGTTGATGGCGTGCATCTCGCCCTGGCGGCGCTGCAAGTCCGCATCTTCGGCGTGGTACACGTGGATGCGATCCCGGCCCAGGTCCTTGGCCGCATAGCAGGCCATGTCGGCGGCGCTCATCACTTCGGCCAGATCAAGACCACCGTTCTCGATCATCACCAGGCCGATGCTGATGCCGATCTGGAAGCTCTTGCCCTTCCAGCTGAAGCGAAAATCGCGCACGGTCTGGCGCAGGTCATGGGCGATCTCCCGGGCCTTGTCCAGCGGGCAGTTATCCAGCAGCACGCCGAACTCGTCGCCGCCCAGGCGCGCCAGGGTGTCGCTTTCGCGCACCTGGTTCATAAGCAGATAGGCCAGTTGTTTGAGCAGCTCGTCGCCGGCGCTGTGGCCGCAGGTGTCGTTGACCACCTTGAACTGGTCCAGGTCCATATACAGCACGCCATGGTGGCCATGGCGCTCACGCACCTGTGCCAGGGCCTCGGCCAGGCGCTGTTCAAATTCGTAGCGGTTGAACAGGCCGGTGAGGGAGTCATGGGTGGCCTGCCAGGAGAGCTGGCGGGCCATCTGGCGGGTCTTGCTCACATCGTGGAATACTAGCACCACACCCAGCACTCGACCGTGGCGGTCGCGAATGGGCGCGGCGGAATCCTCGATGGCCCGGGTGGCCCCGTCCCGGCTGATGAGCACGGTGTGGTTGGCCAGGCCCACGATCCGGCCTTCCTGCAAACAGGTCTGCACGGGGTTCTGAGTGGGCTGCAGGGTGAATTCGTTGAAGATGCGAAACACCTTGTCCAGGGGCTGCCGCGTGGCATCCTCGGTGCGCCAGCCGGTGAGGGATTCGGCTACGGGGTTGAGGTAAGTGATAACGCCGTCTGAATCGGTGGTGATCACTGCGTCGCCGATGGAGTGCAGGGTGACCTGGGCCCGCTCCTTGGCCTCGAACAGGGCCTCTTCAACCTGTTTACGGTCGGTGATGTCCTGAATGGTGCCCCGCAGGCGGATGATGCGTCCTTCGGTATCGCGGATTACTTCACCCTGAGCATGGACGACGCGCACGCTGCCATTGGGATGCAGAATCCGGTGGTCCAGGGCGTAGTCTTCCCCGGAGGCGCGACAGGTCTCGATCGCGGCCAGCAGGCCGGGACGATCTTCCGGGTGGATGCTGGCGAGAAAGGTGTCGTAGCTGGGGGAGAAGTTCTCCGGGCTGACCCCGAAGATCCGGTAGACCTGTTGCGACCAGCTGAGCGAGCCTGTGCGGGGTTCCCATTCCCAATCGCCCATGAGTCCCATGGACTGGGCTCGGCGCAGGCGTTCGGCGTTGTCTGCCAGATCCTTTTGCGCCGCCTCGATGCGCTCGGCCATCAGGTCGAAATTGCGTCCGACCCGGGCCAGTTCGTCGTTACCGGACAGCCCGGTGCGGGCGTCGAGTTGGCCATTGCCCAAACGCCGGGTCGCTTCAAGAAGTCGGTCCAGACGCCGGGTGACGATCAGGTGAGTCAGGAAACCGGCGAGTAACGCCACTATGAGCAGCAGCGCTACGAAGGTCATGCTCTGGCGCTCCACCAGGCTTTGGGCGCTCTGATGAAAGTATCCAAGGTCTGCCTGAACCACCAGCATGCCCACTCGGCTGGGCCTCAGTTCTCCGGGTTCGCTGCCGAGAACAACGGGGTAAAGGCCAAGCAGGTATTGTCCGTCAGCGGACTGTGTGACCGTGCCCGATGCAATCTCGCCCGGTGCGCGCAACCTGTCTGCCACCTGCCTGCGCCATTCGTCGATCAGACCGGATTCGGTGAGTGTAAGGGCATACAGGCCCTGGTCCGCACGATGCATGGAGCCAATAACCCGTCCCTGGGGGTTGCTCACCAGGGCCAGGGTCAGGTGTGGCTCAACGCTTAGTGCAGCCATCTCTTCGTGAACCCGCTGCAGGCCATTGTGACGGAACAGGTATTCAAGGTTTTCCTGCAGGCGGTTCATCAGGCGCCGGAGGTTTTCCGTCTCCGTGGCCTGTACCTGCGCCCTAGCCACATCAGTGGCCGTCTGGTAGGAGATTAGTCCCCCCACCAGGGCCAGCCCCACCAGCACTGCCGGTATCAGATAACGCAGGTGCATGGCTCAGCCCCCCGATCGCCGGGCGACGGCGGTGAGGGGTTCTGCGCGAATCAGCCGATGGATGTTCACGGGCTCATCCAGCAGGCCTTCCTCAAGCATGATCTCCATGATGCCGGTCAGGGTGGTCCCCAGGGGTGAAGGGTCACCGCCCAGGAGTTCCCGGTTGTGGTTCCGATCGGGAAGACGCAGTTCGCCCAGGGCTTGCTGGAACGCCCCGGGCTCCATGTTCACCCGCGGTGCCATGCGCTTCACAGCGTCTGCTGGCTCCCGCGCCAGGTAGTCCAGCGCACCGAACAGGCC
>JBHEOJ010000019.1:0-562 GCA_046260855.1 Thioalkalivibrio sp. | reverse complement strand
GATCTCCCCGGGGATCAGACTGCTGTCGAACAGCTGATGCGCCCCTGCGGCCTGCAGCAGTTCCCGTTGGGGAGCGAAGGTGATCAGGGCATCCACCCGGCCCTGGTTGTAGGCCCGGGTGTGTTCGGCCAGCTCCACAGTCACCAACTCCACTTCACCCCGCTTCAGGCCGGCGAAATACAGCACGCGGCTGAGGAAGTAGGCCCCCAGAGCCGTGTTCTCCACCCCGATGCGCCGTCCGCGCAGATCCGAGAGGGCAACGATCTCGGGATGCGCCATGACCACATCGATGCCGTTGGACTGATCCAGAACCGCGATGATCCGGGGTGAGTAGCCCTCTTGTGCCAGCAGCAGCACCTCGTCGGCCGTGAGCGCTGCACCATCCACCACCCCGTTTCTATAGGCCCGCAGGGTCTGGGAGCCGGGCGCGTACTCCACCAGGCGGATCTTGTCCCTGTCCACCAAGCCGAGATCCCGGGCCAGGTAGATGGGTTCATAGCCGGGAAAGGGACCGGCGGCGATACGCAGGGGGTCCGGGGGCGGTGGGGTGCAGGCGAGCAGT
>JBHEOJ010000189.1:644-1415 GCA_046260855.1 Thioalkalivibrio sp. | reverse complement strand
CTTCAAGGATCTGGCCGACCGTAAGCACGAAATCTTCGACGAAGATCTGCAGGCCCTGGTCACCGAGGCAGCGGCCGCCATGGAGGATGATGCCGTCAAGCTGGTGTCTCTCAAGGTCTGCTCCGAGACGGGTGAGACGCCTATGGCCTCGGTGACGCTCAACGTCAACGGCGTGGAGAAGAGCGGCAATGCCCAGGGGGGTGGTCCCGTGGATGCGGCCTTCAAGGCTATCGAAAACATCACCCTCAGCGGCACCGAGTTGCTGGGCGGATACGGATATCGTCATCGCTTCTGCTAAGGCCTATCTCAATGCGCTGAACCGGCTGGGTAATCCCGCCGGGCGTGCCCATCCCCAGCGGGGGGACGTGTAAATGCAAGGATGAAGGATGAAGGATGAAGGATGGGTATGAACCCTGAGCACAGGCGGGGTCCCTCCCCAGCCCTCCCCCGCGAGCGGGGGAGGGCTGGGCCGTCATCATTCTCCCTCTCCCTCAGGGAGAGGGCCGGGGTGAGGGTGGTTTCTCGATGGGTTGCCCCATGACCCGCGATCAACGCCAACGCTACCTGGATGCCATGGGCATCCAGCGTTGGGTGCCGAGGGTCGGACCGGTGCCGGTGCAGCCTGTGGCCGCACCGGCCGCCCAAGCCCCCGACGAGGATGTCTCCACTCTGGACTGGGACCAACTGACCGCCCGAGTGACGGCCTGTACCGCTTGCCCGGAACTGGCCGCGGGCCGCACTCAGACGGTGTTCGGCGTGGGTGAGCGCCAG
>JBHEOJ010000189.1:0-484 GCA_046260855.1 Thioalkalivibrio sp. | reverse complement strand
ACGGACAAGCGCAAGGCCTGGGAAGATCTCTGTCTGGCCCGCCGTGTGATGGGTGTCTGACTGTGGCTGACTGCCCTTGAACCCTGAGGGTGGACATTGCACTGTAAAAAGACACTTACCACGAAGCACACGAAGGGCACGAAGGTATCCAGGAACAATGAAGAGACCATGTCTTCGTGATCTTCGTGTGCTTCGTGGTTCAAGATGTTTAGAGACTCGGCTTTCGGAACCCCTGCCTTGAGCGCCATTCTCAGCACAAATCCGCAGCTTCGGACCATGCGCCATGAGGATCTGGATGAGATCATGGCCGTGGAGTTGCGCGCCTATCCCTACCCCTGGACCGAGGGGATCTTCCGGGACTGCATGCGGGTGGGTTATTCCTGCTGGGTGTTGGCCGACGCGGGCATGATCCTGGGTTATGGCGTCATGTCCATGGCGGCGGGGGAGTGCCATGTGCTGAACCTGTGTGTGCGCCCTGAGTGCC
>JBHEOJ010000188.1:0-1533 GCA_046260855.1 Thioalkalivibrio sp. | reverse complement strand
ACCGGTAAAACAGGTCTGACAATCCTGGTCGTGGGCGTTCCCCGCTCACCCGGCCCAAAAAAAGGTTCTTCGTAGATTTGCGGGGTCCTTGAGCATTCTTTTCCAGCCTCGTAAGTTGCCCCCCCACGGTGTGGTTATGTGGGAGCGACGGCGTGTTTGATCGTAAAACTCTGGGCAAATTGGGGGGCTGGGCCGGCTACCGGGTCGCCGAAGTGGACTACAGGCCTGGCGAGGGCTGGAGTGGGCGAGGCAAGGTCGTTATCCGGCTGCAGTCGACGCGTAAATGGATGCGCTGTTCACGCTGCGGATCACGCAGCCGATCGGTTCACGACACGACGACCCGTCGGGTGCGGGATCTGCCCCTGTTCGACTGGGACGTGGTGCTGATCGTGCCGCGGCGCCGCCTGTGGTGTGAGCATTGTGGCGGGCCGCACCTCGAGGAGTTGGACTGGCTTTCCCCCCACCGGCGTGTCACCCGGCGCCTGGAGGAGGCGGTTAGTCGCCTTTGCAGCGCGATGTCTCTGAGCCAGGTGGCGCAGTTCTATGGCCTGGGCTGGCACACGGTCAAGGCGATTGACCAGGCTGCGCTGCAGCGCCAGGTCCGTGAGCCGGATTGGGCCAACATCGAATACCTGGGGATGGATGAGTTCGCCCTGCACAAGGGGCACCGCTACGCGACAGTCATCGTCGAGCCGCTACGTCGCCAGGTGCTGTGGGTGGGTGCTGGCCGCAGTCGCGAGGCGATACGCCCCTTCTTCGAGAGGCTGAGCGAAGCCTCCCGGCAGCAGATCAAGGCGGTGGTCATGGATATGAACACCGCTTTTGACCTGGAGGTGCAGACGCATTGCCCCAACGCGCAAGTGGTCTACGACCTGTTTCATGTGGTGGCCAAGTACGGCCGCGAGGTCATCGACCGGGTGCGCGTGGACGAGGCTAATCGGCTGCGCCATCAGCCCAAGGCGCGCAAGGTGGTCAAGTCGGCACGCTGGCTCCTGCTGCGCAACCGCGACAATCTCGCCGGTCCTGATCAGGCCGTGCGCCTAGACGAGTTGCTGGCGGCCAACCAGGCACTGATGACGGTCTATGTCCTTAAGGACGATCTCAAGCGGCTATGGGCGTACCGGCATGCCGGTTACGCGAAACGCCTATGGGAGGCCTGGTATGGGCGAGCGCTGGAAAGCGGCATCGCCCCGTTAGTGCAGTTTGCCAAACGGATCAGGCCTTACCTAAACGGCATTCTCGCTCACTGCCGTCATCCGCTGCACACCAGCGTCCTGGAAGGCATCAACAACCGCATCAAGGTCATCAAGCGGATGGCTTACGGTTTCCGGGACGAAGCTTATTTCTTCTTGAAAATCAGGGCAGCCTTCCCCGGACATCTACGATGAACCATTCAAAAGGCTTCATAAAGCCGCCGACCGCTTTGGTGCAATATCCGGGCTAGACCCCCGCCAGCCAGAGCACCAGACGCACGATTCCGAATACAAACAGGACAAACAGCACCGTGGCCATCAGGCCCACGATGACGTAGTG
>JBHEOJ010000187.1:0-1540 GCA_046260855.1 Thioalkalivibrio sp. | reverse complement strand
GATACCGACACGCAGGGTTTGATTCATGGCTTTGATGTCTCCTGTTGGTTGGAAAGCCAACCGCCAAGGGGCGCGAAGGTATGCGCGAAGGGCGCAAAGGCTTTTGATACAAGATCACCTTGCGCCCTTCGCGCATACCTTCGCGTTCTTGGCGGTTTGCTGTTATGGGTTGGGCAAGTCAGCAATACCACTCAACTGCGAAAAAGCCGGGTGTACTGGGTCTCGTGCAGGGCGGAGGCGAGCATCACGCCGGGCAGGCCGCCGCCCATGTCTTCGTCATCCAGGGTCTGTGCACGCTTCACGACCGGACCGATCTGTTCGGCCAGTTGCAGCAGCAGTCGCTGTCCCTGGGTCTGGCCCAGGGGGATAAGCTTCACCGCGGCGGCCACCTGGTTCTCGCACCAGGACCACAGATAGCCTTCCAGCATCTCCTGGGCCGGGACGTCCCAGTGGGCGCAGGCCAGGGCGAACAGGGTGGCCCAGGCGGCGTCTTCGCGCCGGACCCATGGCTGTGCACCGTCCACATCCAGATCCGTCAGCAGCCGGGCCAGGGCGCGGCCCTGGTTGGTGTCCTCGGCGCGCAGTTCGGAAGTCTCGCGGCTGGCCATGAGCCAGGCGCTCCAGCGATCCAGGCCGGCGCTGTCCTTTGCATGCCAGCACCGGTGCAGGCGCAAAAGGGCGGGCAGGTCCACGTGGGCATGCACGTGATGCAACTGCGCGCCGATCCAGTCGGCGGCCGCGGCTTCGCTGTTCACCCAGCCCGCCTCCACGGCGTACTCCAGGCCCGTGGAGTAGCTGTAGGCACCCACGGGCAGGGTGGGCGCGATCAGCTGCCACAGCCGACGCCGCGCCAGGCCGCCATCCGGCGTCACTTCGGGTGACGCGGGGAAAGGCGTTTTAGCCACAGAGGGCACAGAGGTCACAGAGAAAAGATCATTGGGTGAAACGGCCATGGGTATTCCTGAAGGTTTTTACCTCTGTGATCTCTGTGATCTCTGTGATCTCTGTGACCTCTGTGGCTAAGAAAAAGATTTCAAACCTATCAATGGGCATGGTCATGCCCGTGATGATGGCCGTGCCCATGTCCACCGCCGGCGTAGGCGCCGGCCTCGGGTTCGAAGGGGGCATGGGTGAATTCAACGTCCAGGCCCAGCCCGCGCACCATGTCGTCCAGCACGTGATCGTGCAGGTAGCGCAGGCCGTCGGCCGTGATCTGCAGGGGCACGTGGCGGTTGCCCAGGTGATAGCAGGCCCGGGCCAGCAGCAGAGGGTCGTTGCCACGCACCTGGCTCACGGCCTCGGGGGACGCCTCGATGCGTATGCGCACGCCGTCGTCATTTTCCAGCCGATCGCCGTGGCGCAGGATGTGGCCCCGATCCAGCACCACGCCCACCGGCGTGCCGTCCTCGAGTTGCGCGCGAAAGCGGCTCTTCTGCCGGGTCTCGAAGGGCAGGCTGAGGGTGTGATGCGCGGCTTCGTCGTGGTGGTCGCAGCGTTTCGTGAAAGTCAGCATGGTCAACCTCAGAACAGGAAGTAGCGC
>JBHEOJ010000186.1:1353-1675 GCA_046260855.1 Thioalkalivibrio sp. | reverse complement strand
CACATGGAACACCGACATTGATCTGCACATCTTGAAATCACTCAAGTGGGTCGATGTGAATGCCAGGGCGCTCACCTTGAAAACTGGGGACCAGGTACAAGATCACGGCGATAAAGTGAGCCTTAGCAAGGGATCAGATGATGGCATCGCCGCTGCAATTGCTTTGGCGCAATCGAAGGGTTGGGAATCAGTAACAGTAAACGGGTCTGATGACTTCCAGCTTCGAGCTGCCTTGGCCCTGCGCGAAGCAGGCATCAAACCCCGTATTACTAGCGAAATAGCGAAATCGCTATTTAGCGACGAACTACGCAAGCGTGATACA
>JBHEOJ010000186.1:0-1343 GCA_046260855.1 Thioalkalivibrio sp. | reverse complement strand
AAAAAGGTTTTCTTCGCGCCTTTGCGTCTTCGCGAGAGAGATTGCCCTTGATCTTGATTACCCCTGGGCCTCTGCGAGAGAACGACTTTTGATATGTCCGGGAAAAGCAATTTGACAATGAGAACGCTTCTCATTAATAATCGCGTTCGTGTCTAAGCCAGCCGCCAGCCAGCCAGTGTCTCCAGGTGAACAGCATGACAGCCGTTTCAACCGTGGACTGGCCTTGGGGCTGTCCACCAGCCTTGTGCTGCACGGCGCTGCCATGGCCTGGATGCTCAGAGAGCGGCCCCCTGAACTGATCGAGGCCCCCCCCGTGGTGCAGGTGGCCCTGGTGCAGGCCATGGCCCAGGCCAGGCCCGAGCCGGAGCCACTGCCGGAGCCCAAGCCGGAGCCGGAGCCGAAGACAGTGCCGAGGCCTGAGCCAGAACCCCTGGCGGTGATGTCGGCGGAAGGCGATCGTCCCGCGGAGCCGGAGCCGGAGCCGGAGCCAGAGCCGGAGCCAGAGCCGGAGCCAGAGCCAGAGCCAGAGCCAGAGCCAGAACCGGAGCCAGAGCCGGAACCAGAGATTGACCTGGATGACTTGGTGCGTCGATCAGCCGAGCGAAACCCATTGCCGTTGACAAATGCTTACAAGGACGACACACGCAAACTTCTCGACTGGGCGCGTGCTGTTTGGTACGAACTGACAGAATATGATGAGCCGGATGGCTTGGCTGAAAAGTTTGTTGAGGTCATGGAGGAACAGGCGTTAATGGCTGGTTACAGCAACCATGAAATCAAAGCAGTTGATCTCGATGGACCCTGGTCGCAGAGGTTGTCGAGCCAAGGACAAAAGCCGGCACTGGCACCTCGCCACTTGGCGACAACACCCCGAAAACACTATCCTGACGAAGGTGATAAACCACCAGGCACCTGACACAAGAATTTGGTCCGCATCTTTGAAAAAGACACAGACAGGGCAATTGAATGGATGAAAAAACCTAATCGCGCTTTTGGCGGAAAATCAGCCCTCAACCTCATGTTGAGCGGCGACATTGAGCAAGTGCGTAAGCACGTCACATACCACCTGTACAACGCCTGATGTCGTACGTAACGGGCCTGACAGCCTTAAATATCCCGCTCGAAGACGGCACTTCTGCGGACTGGCACTCTTCCGGCCTGGTCAATCGCCAAAACTGGACCTGGGCCGGGGTGCGGCTCGCTTCGTCTGATCATTTGCTCAATGACGCGGGCGTTTATGACGCGACCGAAATCCTGCGACGTTACGCACCGGACACGCCGCACGGCACACTTGCTGCTACCTACGAGCGAGCGATTTTTGACCTGCTCTATCACTACAGTAC
>JBHEOJ010000185.1:930-1859 GCA_046260855.1 Thioalkalivibrio sp. | reverse complement strand
CTCCTCGATCGCTCTGACCGAGAGCCTGCCTTCGGTCGCCATCAGCGCGTTGTGCGCGCTCTCGTAACCACCAAGCTCGACGGCGCCCAAGGCAAGCTGGCTTGCGCGCACCGAGGGGGCGCCGAATATCGGCCAGTCCTTCATCACCAGCCGCACGTTCCCGTCCTTTGCTACGACATCGCGCAGGGTCGGGTGGTTTGTTTTGCAGTAGGGGCACTGATAGTCGAAGTACTCGATGATCGTCACGTCGCCTTCGGGATTGCCCTGCACCGGCCCGACGGGGTCGTGATGGACCTCCTCGGATCCCGGCATGTCCTGCGCCTCGTTGCGGCTGCCGAGAACCGATGCTCCAGCCACCGCCAGGCTGCCGGCACCGAACGCTGCGGTACCTCCCAGCAGAATGTTGCGTCGCGTGAGGTTCATGTCTCATCTCCTGTGTGTTGGGGGAGCGCGGCGCGAGGGGCCGTGCGGTTAGCTGTTTTATTCATCATTGGTCCTTTCGAGGTCTTGCATCCGAGAGGTGAGTTCGGCGCGAGAAATCTCGCCGACATGGACCGCCTGAACGCGGCCCTCGGCGTCGATGAAGAGGGTGGTGGGAAGGCCTAAGGCGCCGAACTTTTCCATCAGGGCTGAACCGGGATCGAGGAGGATACGGTCGCCGTCGATGTCGGCCCTCTCGAGGAAGCGGCGGATGGGCTCCGGCTGCTCACCCTGGTTGGCGAAGAGGATGTCGACGGTGTCGGACCGGTCTGCGACCTCGACCATCATCGGCATCTCGCGCACGCAGGGCGGGCACCAGCTGGCCCAGAGGTTCAGGACGAGGGGCGTTCCGTTCCGCTCCGCCGGTGTGACCTGCGCGCCGGAGAAGTCTGCGAAGCTGGCCTCGGGCAGTCGCCCCAGCGTGTCGGCGCTGGCGAGGACTCCGACCA
>JBHEOJ010000185.1:0-859 GCA_046260855.1 Thioalkalivibrio sp. | reverse complement strand
CCCGCCGATAAGCGCCGAGACCACCAACGGCCTGACGACGGCCGCGCTGCGCAGGATCGACACGATCACCACGGCGATGAAGCCGTAGACGCCGATCTGCGACGCGAACCCACCCTGCCAGATGGCGAAGACGTCGAGGGGCGCCTGCCGGTAGCTGTCGAGATTCGCCAGCACGAAGCCCACGCGGGCCGAGAGGATACCAACTGCGACCGCGGCGAACGCCCAGGCGGATATGTGCGCCCGGCGCCCGCGCCAGAGGCCCCAGAGCTCGGCCGCGATAAGAAACAGGCCGATGCCGACGATTGCGGCGAAGCGGTCGGCCGAGAAGACTAGCGGCCCAATCGTTATGGCGTTCATCGCAACGCCTCCACCGAGCGGATCAGGTCGTCCGCGCGGGCGTCGCCGACGATGCGGGTGTCGGGCACCTCGGCGCGGCCCTCGTCGAGGAAGATCATCGTCGGCGGGCCGACGACGCCCAGTTCATCGAGCATGGCTTTGCGCGCGATCCTCCGCCGCGGGGAGGGCCGGGCCGCAGCGGAGGTGTCCTGGAACGGCCTCGTCGTCGATCCGTCGCGGATGCGCGGGCACTGCGACGGTTCCGAGGTCTCCTTCTCGCAGCGCGAATTCGTAATCCTGACGGCGCTGATGGAGCGGCCCGGCGCAATCCTTGACAAGGTGGCGCTGGAAGAGCGGCTCTACGGCTGGCAGGAGGGGGTAGAGAGCAACACAGTGGAGGTCCACGTCCACAAGCTGCGCGCGAAGCTCGGGGCAAACTTCATCGAGACGGTTCGCGGCGCAGGTTATCGTCTGGCCGGACCATGAGCTCGATCCGCGTCCGCCTGTTCCTGATCCTCATGGC
>JBHEOJ010000184.1:1302-2046 GCA_046260855.1 Thioalkalivibrio sp. | reverse complement strand
GCCCCAGATCGGTGGCGTCGGCCCCCATCTCGATCGCCAGCGCGACCTCCGAGATCAGATCGCCCGCGTTGGTGCCGACGATCCCGCCGCCGATCACGCGCTCGTCCTCGGGATCGAACAGCAGCTTGGTCAGCCCTTCGGCGCGCCCGTTCGACAGCGCCCGGCCCGAGGCGGCCCAGGGAAACACGCCCTTTTCATACTTGATGCCGCGGGCCTTGGCCTCGGTCTCGGTCAGGCCGCACCACGCCACCTCGGGGTCGGTATAGGCGACCGACGGGATCAGCCGCGCGTCGAAATGGCGGCCTGCGACGACCTCGGCGGCGACCTTGCCTTCGTGCACCGATTTATGCGCCAGCATCGGCTGACCCACGATGTCGCCGATGGCGAAGATGTGGCTCACATTGGTGCGCTGCTGGTCGTCCACGGCGATGAAGCCGCGCTCGTCCACCGCGACACCGGCCGCCTCTGCCGCGATCAGCTTGCCATTGGGGCGGCGCCCGACGGCGACGAGGATCTTGTCGAACGTGTCGGTGGTGGTCTCGCCCTTGTCGTCCTCGAAGGTGACCTTCAGCCCCTTCTTGAGCGCCTCGACCGCCGTGACCTTGGTCTTGAGCTTGATCGCCTCGTAGCGCCCCTCGATCCGCTTGTGGAACGGCTTGACGAGGTCCTTGTCGGCGCCGGGCATGAGCTGATCCATCAGCTCGACCACGGTGATCTTCGCGCCGAGGGCGTCGTAGACACAGG
>JBHEOJ010000184.1:865-1212 GCA_046260855.1 Thioalkalivibrio sp. | reverse complement strand
CCTCCGACCCTGCGCCGATGATGCAGTTGTCGAACGACACAGCGGTGGTCTTTCCCTCATGCTCCACTTCGATCATGTTGGGGCCGGTGAATTTGCCATAGCCCTGCACGACCTCGACCTTGCGCGCCTTCGACAGCCCGTCGAGCCCGCCGGTGAGCCCGCCCACGACCTCCTCCTTCCAGCCGCGCAGCGCGTCGAGGTCGATCTTGGGCTTGCCGAAGCTGACGCCGTGATGGGCCATCTCCTCGGCCTCGGTGATCACCTTGGCGACGTGCAAGAGCGCCTTCGAGGGGATGCAGCCGACATTGAGGCACACCCCGCCAAGCGTCGGGTAGCGCTCGATCCTG
>JBHEOJ010000184.1:0-822 GCA_046260855.1 Thioalkalivibrio sp. | reverse complement strand
ATACCGCTCGACCAGGATCACCTTCTGCCCGAGATCGGCGGCGCGGAACGCCGCCGAATACCCCCCCGGACCGGAGCCGAGCACGACCAGATCGGCATGCTTGTCACCCTTTCCGCTCGCGGTGCCGGTGGCGGGTTGCGGGGCAGGGGCCGCGGCTTTGGGGGCCTCGGCCTTTGGCGCCTCCGATTTCGGGGCCTCCTGCGCCGCCTCGGCGGCCTCGATTACCATGATCGGCGTGCCTTCGGAGACGGTGTCGCCCTCCTTGACCTTGATCTCGGTGATCTTGCCGGCCGCAGGGCTTGGCACCTCCATCGTGGCCTTGTCGCTTTCAAGTTCGAGCAGCGGGTCCTCCTCGGCGATGGTGTCGCCGACGCTGACCAGAATGCTGACGACCGGCACATCCGAGAAATCGCCGATATCGGGAACCTTGATGTCCATGGGTTTTTCTCCTTACCACATCAGCTTGCGCATGTCGCCCAGCAGGGTCTTGAGCGTCACGCAGAAGCGGGCTGCAAGCGCCCCGTCCACCGCGCGGTGGTCGTAGCTGAGCGAGAGGGGTTGCATCAGGCGCGGCACGAATTCGCTGCCGTTCCAGACCGGCGCCATCTTCGAGCGGGTGAGGCCGAGAATGGCCACCTCGGGCGCGTTGACGATGGGGGTGAACGACGTCCCACCAATCCCGCCGAGCGACGAGATGGTGAAGGTGGCGCCCTGCATGTCCTTCGATTTCAGCTCGCCGTCGCGGGCGGCCTTGGAGAGCGTCATCAGCTCTTTCGAGATCTCCACCAGCCCCTTGCGATCGGCATCGTTGATCACCGGCAC
>JBHEOJ010000183.1:1683-2074 GCA_046260855.1 Thioalkalivibrio sp. | reverse complement strand
CTTTCGATACGTGCCTATCAACAGATGGTAGCCTGGCTGGCCCGCGAACACATCCGCGAGGTGAAGCTCTATCCCTTCCTGTCCATGGTGGACCGGCGCAAGCGCCAGCACCGGGAACTGCCCGAAAGCCTGGCCCGGGACATCCGCACCCTGCTGCCGGTCAGCATCCCCTACCTGAGCAGCATCGAGGCCATGGGCCAGCACCGCGCACCGCTGTGCGCTTATGCGCCCAAGGATCCCGGGGCGCAGGCGTTTGAGCGTCTTTGGCTGGAGGTGAGTTCGAGGCTTGCGAGTGTGTAGAGCAGTAGGTAGGCCGGATAAGCGCAGCGCATCCGGCGTTCTGCTGACCTTGGCTTATGCCGGATGCGCTGCGCTTATCCGGCCTACAGAC
>JBHEOJ010000183.1:0-1673 GCA_046260855.1 Thioalkalivibrio sp. | reverse complement strand
GAGGGAGAGGGAGAATAAGCCCCCTCTCCCGCACAGCGGGGGAGGGTTGGGGAGGGGGCCTTTCCACTAGCCACTTGAGACTAGCCACTTAAAAGACTCTGGCCAACCAGAGTCTTGTGCGCAGACCCCAGCCGGTGGTGAAACCCGTCTCCCGGAAACGGATCTCGCCATCGCCGTCCACCACGAAACTGGCGGGTACACCCCGAATACCATAGCGGGCCGCCAGTTGTCCGTCGGCGTCCACGATCACGGTATGGGTGAGTTCGTTGGCACTCATGTGCTCGCGCAGTTCTTGCGCGTTACCGGACTGGGTGGCCACGGTGAGCACCTGCCAGCTGTGGCTCAGGGATTCGATGGAGCCCTGCTCCAGCCGGCAGATGCGACACCAGGTCGCCCAGAAGTGCACCAGCACCGTCTGGCCCCGGTAATCCGCCAGGCTGACCTCCTGACCATCCAGATCCAGGCCGACCAGCATCGGCGCCTCGCCGGAGATCATGTCCCGCTGCACCCAGGCCTTGATGGCGAAAAACAGCACGATGAAGAACAGGATCTCCACGCCCCAAATGATCCAACGGCGGCGTTTGCTACGTGTTTCAGTCATGTCGTCGTTCCGGATTCAGTGGCTGTGATAAGGATTAATAGACAGGAAAGAGATCTGGAAAAAAACCTGACAGGATTGACATGATTTACAGGATTAAAAGCGCTTTAAAATCATGTGAATCATGTCAATCCTGTCCGGTCCTTGTAGTTCTGAGTTTCAATCCTGTTCATCCTGTCCATTCAAGGTTCACCGCCGCAGGATCGCCAGCCAGCGCCACAGGTTGAGCATGCTCGACAGGGATGCGGCCACGTAGGTGAAGGCGCAGGCGGTGAGGATGCGCCGCGCCGGTGCCAGGTCCTTTTTCGGCAGATAGCCGCTGGCCAGTATGGGCAGGGCGCGACGGTAACTGGCATCCAGCTCCACCGGCAGCGTAACCAGGTGTACTAGGGCGGCGGCGCCGAAACTCATCATCCCCGCCAGCAACATGATCAGTCCCCCCGCCGGCGCCCGGGTGGCCAGCAGCAACACCGGGGCAAACATCATCAGACCGGCACCCATCTTCTCTGCGCCCTGGGCCATGCCCACCATCCGGGAACGCCAGGCCAGCGGCCCGTAGCCCTGATGATCCTGGATGGCATGGCCCACCTCGTGGGCCGCCACGGTCACTGCGGTGAGCGAACGGCCGTCCATGTACTCCGGAGAAAGCCGCACCATCTTGGCCCCGGGATCGTAGTGATCACCCCGGTCCGTGGCCTCCACACCCACATGGCCCATGTCGTAGCGGTCCAGCAGATGGCGGGCGAACTCCCCGCCAGTGCCCGGATAGTCCTTGCGTTCACCACTATGCCGACGCAGCACCGCCTTGGCCCACCAGGAGGGCAGGAACAGGACGAGCAACACAGCGGCGATGAGGACGACAAATATCATGGGCGCACTGTCTCAATTCTCATTAACCACGAAGCGCACGAAGGTCACGAAGTGTTTTGGACCAGCAAGGCCCGGGGCATCACCTGTAGACAAGTCAGGGGATACCACAGCAGGCCCGGCCCTGCTTTAGGGCACCTCTAATTATTCTGAGTGCGTCAGATTGGGCGCTCAGATTCGTGCTATCAAGGCGCAAATCGCACGTAAT
>JBHEOJ010000182.1:0-2264 GCA_046260855.1 Thioalkalivibrio sp. | reverse complement strand
CCAGATGGGTCGGGAAAAATTTATCGAGGCGGTATGGCAATGGCGAAAGAAATACGGCAGCGCCATTATCGATCAACTCAAAATGCTGGGAGCATCATGCGACTGGGAGCGGGAACGCTTCACTATGGACGAGGGCCTGTCCAAGGCCGTGCGCGAGGTGTTCGTGCGCCTGCACGACGAGGGGCTCATCTATCGGGGCAAGCGCCTGGTCAACTGGGACCCGGTGCTGCACACCGCCGTGTCCGACCTGGAGGTAATCTCCGAGGAGGAACAGGGCTCTCTCTGGCACCTGCGCTATCCGCTGGCCGACGGCAGCGGGCACCTGGTGGTGGCCACCACCCGCCCCGAGACCATGCTGGGCGACACCGCCGTGGCCGTACACCCGGAGGACGAACGCTACAAGCAGCTGATCGGCAAGCAGATCACCCTGCCCCTGACCGGGCGCACCATCCCCGTGATTGCCGACGACTACGTGGAACCGGAGTTCGGTTCCGGCTGCGTGAAGATCACCCCCGCCCACGACTTCAACGACTATGCCATGGGTCAGCGCCACGACCTGCCCATGATCAATATCTTCACCGTGGACGCGAAGATCAACGATGAGGCCCCCGAGGCCTACCGGGGCCTGGACCGTTTCGAGGCCCGCAAGCGCATCATCGCGGATCTGGAGGCCCAGGACCTGCTGGAGCGCATCGACGATCACAAGCTCATGGTGCCCCGGGGCGATCGCACCGGCGCGGTGATCGAACCCTTCCTCACGGACCAGTGGTACGTGAAGGCCGGCCCCCTGGCCGAGCCCGCTATCCGCGCCGTGGAGGACGGTCGCATCCGCTTTGTGCCCGAGAACTGGAGCAAGACCTACTTCGAATGGATGCGCAATATCGAGGACTGGTGCATCTCCCGCCAGATCTGGTGGGGCCACCGTATCCCCGCCTGGTACGACGAGTCCGGCAACATCTACGTGGCTCGTGACGAGGACGAGGTGCGGGCCAAGTACACGCTGGGCGCCGAGGTTACGCTCACCCAGGACTCCGACGTGCTGGACACCTGGTTCAGCTCGGCACTGTGGCCCTTCTCCACCCTGGGCTGGCCGGAGCAAACCCCGGAGCTTGCCCGCTACTATCCCACCAGCGTGCTGGTCACGGGCTTTGACATCATCTTCTTCTGGGTGGCCCGCATGATCATGATGGGCCTGAAGTTCATGGACGACGTGCCCTTCAAGGAGGTCTACATCACGGGCCTCATCCGGGATTCCGAAGGCCAGAAGATGTCCAAGTCCAAGGGCAACGTGCTGGACCCCATCGACCTGATCGACGGCATCACCCTGGACGAACTGCTGGAAAAACGCACCCGGGGTCTCATGCAGCCCCAGATGGCCAAGAAGATCGACAAGGCCACCCGCAAGCATTTTCCCGACGGCATCCCACCGTTTGGCACCGACGCCCTGCGCTTCACCCTGGCCTCACTGGCCTCCACCGGCCGGGACATCAAGTTCGACCTGGGCCGCATCGAGGGCTATCGCAACTTCTGCAACAAGCTCTGGAACGCGGCCCGCTACGTACTCATGAACACCGAGGACCAGGACACCGGCCTCGGCAACGCGCCGGTGGAACTGTCCCTGGCCGACCGCTGGATCCAGTCCCGTCTGCAGGGCGTGGCCCAGCAGGTGCGCGCACATCTGGACCACTACCGTTTCGACCTGGCTGCCCAGGCCCTGTACGAATTCACCTGGCATGACTACTGCGACTGGTACCTGGAACTGTCCAAGCCGGTCCTGACCGGTGACTCCAGCGAGGCGGCCCAGCGCGGCACCCGGCGCACCCTGGTACGGGTGCTGGATAGCCTGCTGCGGCTCATGCACCCCATCATGCCCTTCATCACCGAGGCCATCTGGCGCCAAGTGGGTCCCCTGGCCGGCAGCGCAGGCGACACCCTCATGCACTTGCCCTACCCCGTGCGCGACGAGACCTGCGTGGACGCCGAGGCTGAGAGCGAGATCGAGTGGGTGAAGAGCTTCATCCTGGGCATGCGTCGCATCCGCGCCGAGATGGACATCTCCCCGGGCAAGCCCCTGCCCCTGCTGATGGAGAACTGGAAGGACGCCGATCGGGCTCGTTACACCGAGGCCGAGCCCTTCATCCGATTCCTGGCCCGGCCGGAGTCCGTCACTTGGCTGGAGCCGGGAGTTGATGCCCCGGAATCCGCTATGGCCCTGGTGGGCGAGCTACGTCTGCTAATCCCCCTGGCCGGCCTCATCGACAAGG
>JBHEOJ010000181.1:0-2643 GCA_046260855.1 Thioalkalivibrio sp. | reverse complement strand
CGCATCGACCCCTTCTACAGCCTGGTGCTGGCCGAGGAGATGAGCACTGACGCCCGGGGCGACACCCTGGACGAGAAACTTCTACGGCTTCATGGCCGCCGATCGGGCCGGACTGCCCTACCGCATCGGCCACCGGCCGCTGAGCGCCTCCACCAGCCGCGTACGCGCCCTGGCCGAACGCCCGGCGATGCAACGGGCCCGGGAGTGGCTGGCCCTGGAACGGGGTATCGATGCTCGCCGGGAATGGGAACGCACCCTGGCCGGTCTGGATACGACGGACCTCACGGCCGCCTCCGCGTTGGCCCACAGCTGGGACTGGCACGACCGGGCCATCTTCGCCGCCGCCCGCGCCGGGGAATTCGACGACATGGACCTGCGCTTCCCCCTGGCCCATGCACGTCTGGTCATGGAACAGTCCGCCCGCCAGGGGATCAACCCCGCCTGGGCCATGGCCGTGGCCCGGCAGGAAAGCGCCTTCATGAAGGATGCCCGCTCCCACGCCGGCGCCCTGGGCCTGATGCAGGTGATGCCTGACACCGGACGCGCCATGGCCCGGCACGTGAACCTGCGCCTGGGTCATCCCCTCCAGCTGCTGGACCCCGACGTGAACGTGCCCATCGGCACCTACTATCTGCGCCGCAACCTGGACCGCTTCGGCGGCCACCCCATCCTCTCCACCGCCGCCTACAACGCCGGCGCCCACCGGGTCAGCGGCTGGCTGCCTAAAGAAGGTTCGATGGAGGCAGACATCTGGGCAGAACTGATCCCCTTCCCCGAGACCCGCGGCTACGTGCGCCGGGTCCTGGCATACCAGGTGATCTACGAGATGCGCCTCGGCCTGCCCCCCACCCGCATCAGTAGCCTGCTGCCCCCCATCACCGCCCAGTCCGACCTGGAGGCCTCCCTCGTAGCCCACAACGAACGCTGGGGCAATGGAGACCTGACGGCCTTTACCCAGGTCTGTGACGCGCCGGGTTACGAAGAGATCCCTTGCTCTTGAGAGCAGTGGCTAGTGGTTAGTCTCAAGTGGCAAGGAACACCACCCCCACCCCGGCCCTCTCCCTGAGGGAGAGGGAGAATGCCCCCCTATCCCCCATCGCGGGGGAGGGTTGGGGAGGGGGCCCTAACCACTTCAGCGCAGCTGCTGATGAACCACAATCTGCCGTAACCGCCCCGCAATCCCCTCCGCCATAAACACCCACTGCACCGCCAGCCCCGCCTCCAGGTGCTCGGCGGTAGTCGCACGAAAATGCGTCAACCAGCTGTCGATGTCCGCGTCCTGAATCCCCAGCGGGAAATGCTTGCCCACCATATCAACTTGAGGCGGCTGCTCCAGCCGCCCGCCCATGGCCGTATACCAGAAATCCGCGATGCGGGCCTCGTGGCTGCTGAAGTCCTCAATATGAGCGAAGAAGTGGCCGAGTTGCTCGTCGCTGCGCAGCTTGCCGTAGAAGGCGTGGATCACGGTCTTGATGCGGTCGTGGCCGATCTTTTCGCAGAGGGGTTGAAGCGTACGTTTCATAGATTGCGAGATCGAACTGAAGAATGAACCCCCATTCTACCCCGTAGCAGCCCAGCACTCTGGGTGAACCATCTCGACCGGTGGCATAACACGACCCGCCACCGTCGCGCCGGACCAGTGTTCAGAGACAACCGGACAGCCAACCTCAGCCAAAATCTGGGCCTCTAACAATCACGCCTCTATTGACGCGACAGAGCTAGATGAAAAGGTGACAGGACAATTTTTCTGGCGCATAACTATAAAGGCGCCGCTAAATATTTGTGAGCACGCATCTTGAACACTCAGAATAATTAGAGGCGCCCACAATCTGCTTGCACCCGGACTCAAACCGGAAGCCCCCAAACAGGCAAAGACAACACGAAGAGAATTCATTGCAGCCGCGGGTACCGGGAAGCAATGAGTCAATCTCTCCCCTTGTTTCCATCACTGCATGTTCCTCGACGGCCAGTTGATGCATGCCGACGGCGTATCGGAAATGGCGCAAGCCAGCGACTGGCTCGACGGAAGGAGATTACCATGCGTCACATCGAAGTACTGGGCTTCGAATGCACCACATGCCGCAAGACCTACCAACTGATCGAGGAGACCGCCAGTGCCCTGGAGATCACCATCCGCCTGGAAAAGGTGCATGACCCCAGCCGCATCGCCGCCTACCGTATCCTAGCCGTACCTGCGGTGGCGGTAGATGGTGAACTACGCTACAGCGGTGGCACTCCGTCTCGCCAGCAAATCGAGGCGTGGTTATCCACCGATGCGACGCATGATGGAAAAGAAAACGCGACGCCATGAGCACAGATCATCAACAGGACCACCATCACGGTGCCAACGCAGGGGCCGCATTATGGCTGGCCGTGGTCCTGACCTTGGGTTATGCCATGATAGAGGCCTCCATCGGCTGGTGGGCAGGTTCGCTGGCGCTGCTTGCCGATGCCGGGCACATGGTGAGCGATGCGGGCGCGCTGATGATCGCAGCAGCAGCAGCCTGGATGGTAAAGCGCCCGGTATCACGTCTGCACTCCTATGGATTAGGCCGCGCAGAGTTTCTCGCAGCCCTGATCAACAGCCTGGGCATGCTGGCGCTGATCACCTGGATCACCATCTCTGCCGCGCAACGCCTGATG
>JBHEOJ010000180.1:0-2776 GCA_046260855.1 Thioalkalivibrio sp. | reverse complement strand
GGCAGACCCCCGAGCCGCCTGGCGCCGAGGAGACATCCCCGGATTTCAATCCGGCGGCCCTGCTCAAGCAGCTGGAAGAGACCCAGGCCCAGGCCCAGGAGAACTTCGACAAGGCGCTGCGTACCCAGGCGGAGATGGACAATCTGCGTAAGCGCACCGCCCGGGACGTGGAGAATGCTCGCAAGTTCGCCCTGGAGAAGTTCGCCAGCGAGCTGCTTGCGGTGCGTGACAGCCTGGAACTGGGCCTGGATGCCGCCCGGGGTGAGACCGATGTGGACAAGATCCGCGAGGGCACCGAGTTGACCCTGAAGATGCTGGCCCAGGTGATGGAGAAGTTCGGCATCGAGGCCCTTGAGCCCCAGGGCGAGCGGTTTGATCCGGACAAGCACCAGGCCATGACCATGCAGGAGAACGCTGAGCTTGAGCCCAACACGGTCATGGCCGTGTTGCAGAAGGGCTATCTGCTCAACGAGCGTCTGTTGCGTCCGGCCATGGTGGTGGTGACCAAGGCGCCATCGGACAAGTAAGGCACCGGATTGGGCCTCAAACCCTTGAAATCCCCGGGAATGCCCCACATCTAGCGGTAAGCCGAAAGATTTCACACAGAATTCAGACATTTTTGGAGAAACACCATGGGTAAGATCATTGGTATCGACTTGGGCACCACCAATTCCTGCGTGGCCGTGATGGAAGGCGACAAGGCCAAGGTCATCGAAAACGCCGAAGGCGCCCGCACCACCCCGTCCATCGTGGCCTTCGCCGAGGACGGCGAGGTGCTGGTGGGCCAGTCCGCCAAGCGCCAGGCGGTCACCAACCCCACGAACACCCTGTTTGCGGTCAAGCGCCTGATCGGCCGCCGCTTCGAGGAGCCGGAGGTCCAGAAGGACATCAAGCTGGTTCCCTACGAGATCTTCAAGGCCGACAACGGCGATGCCTGGGTGCGTTCCCGCGACAAGAAGATGGCGCCGCCGGAGATCTCCGCCCGTGTATTGCAGAAGATGAAAAAGACCGCCGAGGATTACCTGGGCGAGCCGGTCACCGAGGCCGTCATCACGGTGCCCGCCTACTTCAATGACTCCCAGCGCCAGGCCACCAAGGACGCGGGCAAGATCGCCGGTCTGGATGTGAAGCGCATCATCAACGAGCCCACTGCGGCGGCCCTGGCCTATGGCCTGGACAAGAAGCGCGGCGACAGCAAGGTGGCGGTGTATGACCTGGGTGGCGGCACCTTCGACGTGTCCATCATCGAGATCGCCGAGGTGGACGGTGAGCATCAGTTCGAGGTGCTGGCCACCAATGGCGACACCTTCCTGGGTGGTGAAGACTTCGACATGCGCCTCATCGACTACCTGGCCGATGAGTTCAAGAAGGAGCAGGGCATCGACCTGCGCGGCGATCCCCTGGCCATGCAGCGCCTGAAAGAGGCCGCCGAGAAGGCCAAGATCGAGCTGTCCTCCAGCCAGCAGACCGACGTGAACCTGCCCTATGTTACGGCGGACGCCAGCGGCCCGAAGCACCTGAACATCAAGGTGTCCCGCGCCAAGCTGGAGTCCCTGGTGGAGGCGCTGATCAAGCGCACCATCGAGCCCTGCAAGGTGGCCCTGAAGGACGCCGGCCTGTCCGTCTCCGACGTGGACGACGTGATCCTTGTAGGCGGTCAGTCCCGCATGCCCAAGGTGCAGGAAGCGGTGAAGGACTTCTTCGGCAAGGAGCCCCGTAAGGACGTGAACCCCGACGAGGCCGTGGCCGTGGGCGCTGCGATCCAGGCCGGTGTACTGGGCGGCGAGGTCAAGGACGTGCTGCTGCTGGACGTCACCCCCCTGTCCCTGGGTATCGAGACCCTGGGCGGCGTGATGACCAAGCTGATCGAGAAGAACACCACTATCCCCACCAAGGCGACCCAGGTGTTCTCCACGGCCGATGACAATCAGACCGCGGTGACCGTGCATGTGCTCCAGGGAGAGCGCGAGATGGCCAGTGCCAACAAGTCCCTGGGCCGTTTCGACCTGGCCGACATCCCGCCCGCCCCCCGTGGCGTGCCCCAGGTGGAAGTCATGTTCGACATCGATGCCAACGGCATCCTGAACGTGTCCGCCAAGGACAAGGCCACCGGCAAGCAGCAGTCCATCGTCATCAAGGCCTCCTCCGGCCTGTCCGAGGACGAGGTGGAGCGCATGGTGCGTGACGCTGAGACCCATGCCGATGAGGACAAGCGCTTCCACGAGCTGGTCGCTACCCGCAACCAGGCGGACAACCTGGTGCATGCCACCGAGAAGTCCCTCACCGACCTGGGTGACCAGGTGGAGGCCGAGGAGAAGCAGGCCATCGAGTCCGCCCTGGCCGACCTGCGCGAGGCCATGAAGGGTGACGAGAAGGCCGACATCGAGGCCAAGACCCAGAAGCTCGCCGAGGTCTCCGGCAAGCTGGCCGAGCGGGTCTACGCCAAGCAGTCCGCTGAGGGTGGCGCCGGCGGCGAGCCCGGTGGTGAAGCCCAGGCCGACGCCCAGTCGGACGACGTGGTGGACGCTGAGTTCGAGGAAGTGGACGACAAGAAGAAGTAAGGCCTCCGGCCGCAAGGCCGGTTGCCGCAAAGCGAACCGCTAAGGTCGCGAAGGTCTGCGCGAAGGACGCGAAGGATCAAGGTGTTTTCTGGCCTGATTTCCTTTGCGTCCTTCGCGTATCCTTTGCGCCCTTTGCGTTAAGGGCACATCTAAATATTCATGAGCACGCATCTTGGACACTCAAATCCGCGCTCTCGGCGTTGCAAATCTTCGCA
>JBHEOJ010000018.1:427-28073 GCA_046260855.1 Thioalkalivibrio sp. | reverse complement strand
GCGGAGTGCCCCTACGAGTTCTACCGCACCTGGATCACGTCGCCTGATGCCGCCAAGGAGCAGGTGGAGGCCATCACGCGCAAGACGGTGGGCACCGCCGAATGCCCCATCGAGGGCATCCCCAACGAGGACACGCCCAGCGGGCATCGGTGACTTCTTTTGACTGCATCTAGCCACAGAGATCACAGAGTGGAAAAGCAATTCATTTTGCTTTGACGATCTTCTCTTCTCAGTGTCCTCCGTGACCTCTGTGGCTAAATCGAATTTGACCTCAGATCGGGCCACACCCATGAGTGATGCACTGTGGCTCGATCCCCATCGGCAAGACACCCGTATGTCGCGCCACGTTGAGCCTGACTCCCCTGTCTCCGATCTGGAACCTCTCGCGCGCAGGCTCGAACTCTATGTGCGCGCCCTGTGGGGTCTTGATCTGGTCATGCTTCCCGCACACACCGGGGACTATGCAACCTGGCCTGCACCTTCGCTGCGGGCGGAGGGTCTGTGCCTGGGCGATCTTGCGCCGCCGGGCACCGCTTCAGCGCAACGGCTTTATCGTGCCGCCGCCGCCCATGGCGCGGCCCACCGTGCCTATGGGGGGACTCCCTTCGAGTCCGGCGCACTGAACCTGCGCCAGCAGCTGATGATCGCCCTGGTGGAAGATGCCCGGGTGGAGGCACTGGCCATGGGCGAGTTGCCGGGACTGGGCAGGCTCTGGGTGCAGTGTCATGACCTGCCGGGGCGGGGGGTCGATTTCCCCGGGCTGCAGCGGCGCCTGTCCTATGCCCTGTTGCTGGCTGCTCGGGATGGCTTCGATGGGGTCGGCGATGACCACCCCCTGGTGACCAAGGCGGTGACCGGTTTTCTGGCCCGGCGCCGACGCTGGCATGAACCGGCCATCGCCCGGGAACTGGGCATGGCCCTGGCCAACGACCTGGGGCAGATGCGTCTCTCGGCCCACAGCCGTGAATGGCCGCTGGCCGCCGTCTACCGTGACGACAACCGCCACCTGTTCGCCAGTCATCGGGAGATGCAGGCTCCGGAAGCGGCCGCCCCGTCCAGTGTTCAGACTGCAGCCGTGCGAGGTGCGCGCCTGGAGGAGCGCGATCGGGGAACGCGCCTGGACCTGGCCGAGAGCGACGCGCCCCCGGGCAGGAACCCGGGGCTGCGCCTGCAGCAAACGGGTGCCCCCGCAGTGCTGCAGCTCAAGGCCGTCGAGCGCAACGAGCGGGCCGTGACAGTCAGCCATCGTTATCCGGAATGGCACTACCGCATGGCGCGCCACCGGGAGGACTGGTGTTCTCTGCACGACGGTGTCTACCCCCATGCCGCTGTGGCCCCCGGGTTGCTGGCCCGCCATGCCGGCACCCTGCGCCAGCTGCGTCATCAGCTGGACGCCTGGCGCCTACGGGAATGGCGCATCGCCCGGGCCCAGAGCGACGGGGATGAACTGGACCTGGACGCGGCGGTACGCGCCCAAGTCACCCGGCGCATGGGCCGGGAACCGGATCCGCGCATCTATCACCGCTGGGTACGCAGTGAGGGCCACGGTCCCACGGTGCTGGTGCTGCTGGACCTCTCCGTGTCCCTGGCAAGGCCGGTCAAAGGCAGTGGTCAGAGTCTGGCCGAACTGGCCAGGGATGCGGCCCTCATGCTGGCGGAGACCCTGCATCAGGTCGGGCATGTCTTTGCCATCCACGGCTTTCATTCCGACACCCGGCACTGGGTGGACTACCGGCGCTTCAAGGATTTCCATCGGCCCCTGGACGAGAGCGCCAGGGCGCGGCTGGCTGCCCTGCAGGTGAGCGGCTCCACCCGTCTGGGCGCGGCCCTGCGTCACGGCGGACAGCAACTGCTGGCCCGGGCCGGTGAACATCCGCTACTGCTGGTGATCTCCGACGGTGAACCTTCGGACATCGATGTCCATGATCCCCAGCACCTGTCCCACGACGCCCGGGAGGCGGTGCGGGAGCAGCGTGCCCTGGGCATCGCTGTGCATTGTCTCAACCTGGAGCCGGAGGACGCCGCCCAGGCGGCCTGGATCTTCGGCGCCCGTCATGTCTCCCGGGTACACGACCTGAGTCAGTTGCCCCACCGCCTGCCGGAGTTGTATCTGTCCCTCACGCACCAGCCCTAACAGGCTGTAGAAAAAGCCTCGGGCGGCGCCATGCTGCGTTGGAAAGCGGCTCAAAGCGCCCATTCGTCCTGGGCTCATGTACTCGTCTGTACACTGCGCTTTTTCGCCGCTTTCCGCCTTGCCTGGCATCCACCGGAGACTTTTTCAACAGCCTGCTAAGCCCTTGCTGTGCCCTGAATGGGCGCACGCGCACTATTATGGTGCATATGCCGTATCAGACTGCCCCGGGATGGGGCCTGGGGCCCGTCCCAAACCCCCGTTACCTGTGGTTTCGCGCCCTGGAATGGCGATGGCACAGGGTTTGCTTTGTCAGAAAGCGAAGGGGAAGAACCCCGTTGGTTGAGCAACGCTCAGGAGCAAATCGCAATGAAACTAGTCACCGCAATCATCAAGCCGTTCAAGCTCGACGATGTGCGTGAGTCCCTCTCCGAGATTGGGGTTCAGGGCATCACGGTTACGGAGGTCAAGGGGTTCGGCCGGCAGAAGGGTCATACGGAACTGTATCGGGGCGCCGAGTACGTGGTGGATTTTCTGCCCAAGGTGAAGCTCGAAGTGGCCGTGGACGACGGCATGGTGGACCAGGTCATCGAGGCCATCACCAAGTCGGCCAACACCGGCAAGATCGGTGACGGCAAGATCTTCGTCTTCCCGCTCGAGCAGGCGATCCGTATCCGTACCGGCGAGTCCGGCACCGACGCTCTCTAAATCACAAGAGCTAACAACCGTTAGCGGAGGACGCACAAGTGGAAAGTCAAGTTATTGAAGTAGCCTATGCACTGGATACCTTTTACTTCCTGGTATCCGGCGCCCTGGTCATGTGGATGGCGGCGGGTTTCTCCATGCTGGAGGCCGGTCTGGTCCGCACCAAAAGCACAGTGGAGATCCTGATCAAGAACATCTCCCTGTATTCCCTGGCCTGCATCATGTACATGTTCGTTGGCTACAACATCATGTATGGCGATGGCCTGAACTCCGTCATTCCCGGTCTGAGTTTCTTCCTCGGCGGTGCGGATAATACCGTCGCGGACGTGATGGGCAGTGATGGGGATATCTACTACTCTAACATGTCGGACTTCTTCTTCCAGGTGGTGTTCGTGGCCACCGCCATGTCCATCGTCTCCGGTGCCGTGGCCGAGCGCATGAAGCTGTGGGCCTTCCTGGCCTTTGCAGTGTTCATGACCGGCTTCATCTACCCGATCCAGGGCTTCTGGAGCTGGGGTGGCGGCTGGCTGAGCGAGCTGGGCTATTCCGACTACGCCGGTTCAGGCATCGTGCACATGGCCGGCGCCACCGCGGCCCTGGCCGGTGTGATCCTGCTGGGTGCTCGCAAGGGCAAGTACGGCCCTGGTGGCGTGATCAACGCCATCCCCGGTTCCAACCTGCCCATCGCCACACTGGGTACCTTCATCCTGTGGATGGGCTGGTTTGGCTTCAACGGTGGTTCCGAGCTCAAGGTCTCCGACATCGAGTCCGCCAATGCCGTGGCCCAGGTGTTCACCAACACCAACCTGGCCGCCGCCGGTGGTGTGCTCGTGGCGATGATCATCACCCGCATGGTGTACGGCAAGACTGATCTCACCATGGCCCTGAACGGTGCCCTGGCCGGCCTGGTGTCCATCACTGCAGAACCCCTGATGCCCAGCCCGCTGCTGGCCGTGATCATCGGCGGAATCGGTGGTGCCATCGTGGTGTTCTCCATCATCGGTCTGGACAAACTGAAGATCGACGACCCGGTGGGTGCCATCTCGGTACACGGTACGGCCGGTATCTGGGGTGTGTTCGCGGTGCTTCTGTCCAACCCCGACGCCACCTTCATCAACCAGCTGATCGGTATCGTCGCCATCTTCGCCTTCGTGTTCATCGCCAGCCTCATCGTCTGGGCGATCCTCAAGGCCCTGATGGGTATTCGCATCAGCGAGGAAGAGGAATACGAGGGTGTCGACCAGTCCGAGTGTGGCCTGGAGGCCTACCCCGAGTTCACCAACAAGTAACTCCCCCAGCCAACTCTTCACACAAGTTGGTTACCTTGACGGGCGCTTCGGCGCCCGTTTTTTTGTGGACAAGTATCAAGGGCAAAGGGAAGGGGAAAAGACCGGCATGCCGGATTGGTCTTTAGCCGAGCAAGCGTGTAAGAATTACACACGACCCTCACGGGGACGGAATCCATCATGGAGAAGCCCATGCCCACCCACGTCCTGCGCCGTAGTGCGCTGTCAGTGATTCCCATCCTGGTATTGGTCACATCATTGCTGCTCTCTCCACCCGCGTTCTCCGCGGAGCAACGCTTCATCAACATCGGCACCGGCGGCGTCACCGGCGTGTATTACCCCACGGGCCAGCACTTGTGCCGCCTGTTCAACCGGGAGCGGGACGTGCATGGCATGCGCTGCACCGCCGAGAGCACCGGGGGATCGGTGTTCAACCTCAACACCATCCGCCGTGGCGACATGGACGTGGGCGTGGTGCAGTCCGACCTTCAGTTCCATGCCTGGCACGGTTCGGGCCGCTTCTCCAGCCGCGAGCCGGAGGAGAGCCTGCGCGCCCTGTTCTCCCTGCACCCTGAACCCCTGACCCTGATGGTGCGCGCCGATTCCGGCATCGAGGGGCTTGAGGGCCTGCGCGGCAAGCGGGTGAACATCGGCAATCCGGGTTCCGGCCAGCGGGCCATGATGGAGGAACTCATGGAGCTGCTGGGCTGGACCCGCAGCGACTTTACGCTTACCTCCGAGCTGCCGCCCCGGGAGCAGGGCCAGGCCCTGTGCGACAACCGCATCGACGCCTTCGTGTTCACCGTGGGCCATCCCTCCGCGGCCATCCAGGAACCCATTGCCACCTGTGATGCACGATTGGTGTCCGTCACCGGTCCGGTCATCGATGCGCTCATCAACGACACCAGCTACTACCTGCATGCCGTGATCCCCGCCGGCATGTATCCCGGGCAGACCGAGGACATCACCACCTATGGCGTGGGCGCCACCCTGGTGACCTCCACCCGCACCTCAGAGGCCGCCGCCTATCACCTGACCCGGGCGGTGTTCGAGAACTTCTCCATCTTCCGCACCCTGCACCCGGCCTTTACCGCCCTGGACAAGGAACGCATGGTGAGCCAGGGGCTGACCGCGCCCCTTCACGAAGGCGCGCGGCGTTATTTCATCGAGGCAGGACTGATCGAGACACCCTGATCGCCGCCGCCCCCATCGCATCTGTGACCATGGCCAAAGGACACCCGTGCCCATGAGCGACAAGAACAAAGACAAGCCCAACGACACCGCTGACAGCAACGGCGCCGATGTGCACGCCATCGAGGCTGCGGAGTTCGGCGGGCGGGAACCGGGGCCGGCCATCGGCGGGTTGCTGTTTGTCACCGCCCTGCTGTGGTCGCTCTTCCAGCTCTGGATCGCCTCGCCGCTGCCCTTCTGGTTCGACTTCTTCATCGTCGCCGAGACCCAGGCCCGTTCCATTCACCTGGCCTTTGCCGTGTTCCTGGCCTTCCTGGCCTTTCCCGCCATCATGCCGGGGGTGCGCGGTGGGCGCTGGGCGGGGTTCTTCTACCTGGCCCTGGCGGCCCTGATCGGCGTTATCGCCATCCTGTCCCTGGCCAGGGGCGGGGAGTTCGGCATCATCTACCTGGCCCTGGCCGCAACCCTTGCGTTGATCGCCTGGCCCATTCTCAAAGCCACGGTGGTGACGCGCATCCCCGCACCCGACTGGCTCTTTGCCCTGGTGGCGGCCGCTTGTTCGTCCTATCTGTATTTCTTCCACGCGGAGCTGTCCCAGCGCCCCGGCGACCCCAATGCCATGGACCTGCTGGCCGCCGGCATCGGCCTGGTCCTGCTGCTGGAGGCTACCCGTCGCGTCCTGGGCCCGGCCCTGATGATCATCGCCGGGGTGTTCCTGTTCTACACCTTCGCGGGCCCCCTGATGCCAGACCTCATCGCCCATCGGGGCGCCGGCTACGCCCGGGCCATGGGCCAGCAGTGGCTGAGCGCCGAGGGCGTGTTCGGTATCGCCCTGGGGGTATCTACGTCCTTCGTGTTCCTGTTCGTGCTGTTCGGTGCGTTGCTGGAACGTGCCGGGGGCGGTGACTATTTCATCCGGGTCGCCTTCTCCCTGCTCGGCCACATGCGCGGCGGTCCCGCCAAGGCGGCGGTGGTGGCCTCGGGCCTCACAGGGGTGGTGTCCGGTTCGTCCATCGCCAACGTTGTGACCACCGGCACCTTCACCGTGCCGCTGATGAAAAAGGTGGGCTTCAAGGCGGAGAAGGCCGCCGCCATCGAGGTGGCCAGTTCCGTGAACGGTCAGCTGATGCCACCGGTCATGGGCGCGGCCGCCTTCCTGATGGTGGAGTACGTGGGCATCCCCTACGTGGACGTCATCAAGCACGCCTTCCTGCCGGCGGTGATCGCCTATGCGGCGCTCATTTACATCGTGCACCTGGAGGCCCTGAAATCAGGCATGGAAGGCCTGCCGCGGCGCAACCCCACCACGCTCCCCCGGACCCTGATCCGCTACGGCCTGACCATTGCCGGCTTCATTGTCCTGGCGGGTGCGGTTTACTTCGGCCTGGGCTGGATCAAGGACGTCGCCGGCGACGGGGCCTTCCCCATCATCGCCATCGCCGTACTGCTGATCTATCTCGCCCTGCTCTGGGTAGCCAGCCGTGTGCCCGAGGCCCACATGAGCGTGGATATCGGCGAGGAACTGCCCGAGGTGCAGCCCACCCTGTTGTCCGGTCTTCAGTATCTGTTGCCGGTGGTGATCCTGGTCTGGGCCCTGGTGGTAGAGCGGCTCTCGCCGGGGCTGTCCGCTTTTTATGCCACCGTGTTCATGATCTTCATCATGATCACCCAGCGGCCCATCCTGTCCCTGCTGCGCGGTCGCGGCCGTCTCGGAGCCGAGACCCGGGAGGGCTTCCTCGACCTGGTGCACGGCATGGTCTTGGGGGCGCGCAACATGGTGGGCATCGGCGTGGCTACCGCCGCCGGCATCATCGTCGGTACCGTGGCCATGACCGGTGTCGGCCTGGTGATGACGGACCTGGTGGGCGTGCTGTCCGGGGGCAACCTGCTGGTGATGCTGGTGCTGGTGGCGGTGATCAGCCTGATCCTGGGTCTGGGTCTGCCCACCACAGCCAACTACATCATCGTCGCCACCCTGATGGCGCCGGTGATCGTGGAGCTGGGCGCCCAGAACGACTTGCTTATCCCGCTCATCGCCGCGCACCTGTTCGTGTTCTATTTCGGCATCATGGCGGACGTGACCCCGCCGGTTGGGTTGGCCTCCTTCGCCGCGGCGGCCGTGGCCCGGGCCGATCCCATCCAGACCGGTGTGCAGGCCTTCATCTACAGCCTGCGCACCGTGGCCCTGCCCTTCATCTTCGTGTTCAACGTGCAGTTGTTGATGATCGACATCACTTCCGTCTGGCACTTGGTGCTGGTGTTCCTGGGGGCCCTGGCGGGCATGCTCGTCTTTACCGCCGTCACCCAGGGCCACTTCATTGCCCGCAGCCGGATCTGGGAGACGGCCCTGCTGGGTCTGGCGTCCTTCACCCTGCTGTTGCCCGGTTTCTGGATGGACAAGATCAAACCGGCCTTCGACGCCCTGCCGGCCACGGAGATCTATTCGGTCACCGAAGACATCGCGCCCGGTGGACAGATGCGTCTCAACGCCCGGGGAATCAACCTGGAAGGTCAGGAGATCACCAAGGCGGTCATGATCCCCCTGGGAGACCGGGAGTCCGATCCCCGGGAGCGGCTGTTCAAGGCTGGTATGAGCCTGACGGTGGATGAGGAAGAGGGACTGGCCCTGATCCGGGTGGTGACCTTCGGCAGCCCCGCGGAGCGGGTAGGCCTGGAAGGCGGCTGGACCATTACCGAGGTCCTGGTTCCCGCCGAGCGCCCGTCCAGCGAGTGGTTCTTCCTGCCGGCCCTGGGGCTGGTGCTGATCGTCTGGTCGCTGCAGCGGCGACGGGTGGCTGCCGGTTGAGGAACTCGCCGGATGCGCTGCGCTTATCCGGCAACACTCCTCCGATCCGCTATCATGCGCGACTCATGATCTGAACCCGGAATCACCCTTGAACGACACCCGCTCCCAAACCGTGCTCGAGGTTCGCGGCCTGCGCGCCGCCCACGTGGGGCCCGTGGATTTCCACCTGCTGGCCGGTGAGATCTGCAAGCTCTCCGGTGAATCCGGCGCTGGCAAGACCCTGTTGCTGCGCGCCCTGGCAGACCTCGACCCCAACGAAGGACAGGTGAGCCTGGACGGCAAGGACCGCACCCGCATCACTCCCACCAACTGGCGCCGCCAGGTGGCCTACCTGCCGGCCGAGCCCCTGTGGTGGGAAGAGCGGGTGGGGCTGCACTTCGAGCCGCAAGGTGACGACGTCATGCTCAAGGGCCTGGGATTCGAACCGGACGTACGTGACTGGGAAGTGGAGCGGCTTTCCAGTGGCGAGCGCCAGCGCCTGGCCCTGGTGCGTCTGCTGGAGAATCGGCCCCGGGTCCTGCTCCTGGATGAACCCACCGCAAATCTCGATCCCGCCAACACCCGCAAGGTGGAACGCCTGGTGCGTGACTACGTCTCCGATCAGGGTGCCGCCGCCCTGTGGGTGAGCCACGACCCCTTGCAACGCCAGCGGGTGGGTGGCCGCTCCCTGGTCATGGCGTCGGGTAGCTTGCACGAGGATGAGACCGCATGAGCGTGATCTCCCTCTCACCCCTGGATCTGTCCCTTGCCGCCAGCCTGGTGGTGGCCCTTGCCATCCTCACCGCGCGAATCGGCATGGGCATGTCACGCAGCCTGTTGATCGCCGGTGCGCGCACGGTCATCCAGCTGCTGCTGATCGGCCTGGTATTGAAGTCCCTGTTCGAGAATGCCCAACTCTACTGGGTGGCCGGGCTTGCCCTGATTATGCTCTCCGTGGCCGGCTACGAGGTGATGGCCCGTCAGGGTCGACGTTTCTCCGGATGGTGGGGCTACGGCATCGGCACCTCGGCCATGTTCGTGTCCGCCTTTGCGGTTACGGTGCTGGCGCTCACCACCATGGTCGGACCGAGCCCCTGGTGGGAGCCCCAGTACGCCATCCCCCTGCTGGGCATGTTGCTTGGCAACACCATGACCGGCATTGCCTTAGGCCTGGATCGTCTCACCCAGACCGCCTGGCAGCAGCGCCGGGTGATCGAGGCGCGCTTGATGATGGGTCATGGCTGGAATGATGCCATCGCCCAGATCCGCCGTGATGCCGCCCGCAGCGGCCTCATGCCCATCATCAACGCCATGGCCGCCGCCGGCATCGTCAGCCTGCCGGGCATGATGACCGGCCAGATCCTGGCTGGCATCCCGCCCATGGAGGCGGTGAAGTATCAAATCCTGATCATGTTCCTGATCGCCTCCGGCACCGGCTTCGGCACCCTGGGCGCAGTCTGGCTGGGCTCGAAACGACTGTTCGACGAGCGTCAGCGCTTGAGGCTTGATCGTCTCAAGCCGGGACGGGGGAAGTGAGGGGTGATCTTCGTGTAGATCTGTTAACGCAGAGGGCGCAAAGACGCAGAGGACGCAAAGATTACGGGATTGGTCAGCTTAGGGGCGGTTACTGCCCATGCCGAGGATCAGCTGATACCCGCGCCATCTGCCGTTCCCCATCAAAAAAATCTCTGCGCTCTCCGCGTCTCTGCGCCCTCTGCGTTAACAGCAGGACTTATCCATACAGCTTCTTGCGGAAGAACTCCGGGCAGGCGCCGGCGGCGCGCTGGATGGCGGCGTTGTAGTAGTGGGTCTCGAAGGGCTTTTCTTCTGCCTGTTCTTCCCGCAGGAAGCTCACGGCCATGTCCTTGCAGGCCATGCTTGCGGTCCACCAGCCGGAGGGGTAGCTGCACTGGGGGAAGTGCAGGGCCAGCATGTCCAGGAAACCAGCGGCGCGCAGACTGTCGTGCATGGGCTTGATGATGGAATCGGTGTGCAGCAAGGGCGACTCGCTCTGCTGTACCAGCAGGCCGCCGGGGCCCAGGGCCTTGATGCAGTCCTTGTAGAAGGCGGTTGAGAACAGGCCTTCCGCCGGGCCCACCGGGTCGGTGCTGTCGATGATGATCACATCCAGCGACCCCGGCGTGGCGTCCTGCACGTACTTGATGCCGTCGTCGAACAGCAGCTTCGCGCGGGGGTCGTCGTTGGAGTCGCACAGCTGTGGGAAGTATTTCTCGGCCAGGCGCGTGACCCGCTCGTCGATGTCCACCTGGGTGGCCGATTTCACCCCGGGGTGCTTGAGCACCTCACGCAGGGTGCCGCAGTCGCCGCCGCCGATGATGAGCACATTTTTCGGATCGGCATGGGAGAAGAGCACCGGGTGGGACATCATCTCGTGGTAGATGAAGTTGTCCCGATCGGTGAGCATCACGCAGCCGTCGATCACCATCAGGGTGCCAAAACCCACGGTCTCGTAGATCTCGATCTTCTGGAACGGCGTCTGTTCCTCGTGCAGTTTTTCGGTCATACGCAGCGAGAATGCCGTGTCCTGATGGATCTCGGTAAACCAGGTGGCGTCCAGTGACATGGGTCGGGCTCCCAACGGGATGGGTGGAGGCAGTATGATAAAGGACTCAGTGTCCTTAGTCAGGGAATCGTAGCTTTTCAGAGCCCCGCACAAGACCCAAGGCAAGGCGCGGGCCGCAGGCAATGGCAAGCCCTTGGCAAGGCCCGCAACGCCGCATTGGGTCTTGTGCGGGGCTCCCTGCGGGCGGGTCTGTACGGGCGCGCGGCCGCGTTGCTCTCGCTCGAATGGGTTAGCCCGTCCTTCGCTCAAGCACCTTACCGCACGCCCGTACAGGCCGGCTGAAATGCTACGATTCCCTGACTAAGGTCACTAATGTCCATGGCCCTGCTCACATCATTTGGGCCGCCGGACCCCTCATTCAATCCACCGGAACGCCCATGACCTCCTGGACCCTGGACCAAGCCCGCGCCCTCTACAACATCGGCAACTGGAACGGCGGCTACTTTCATATCAACGACCAGGGACGCGTCTGCCTGCGGGTACCCGAGCAGCCCGAGCACCCGGGGGTGGACCTCTACGGCCTGGCCCAGTCCCTGCGCGAATCCGGGCAGTCGAGCCTGCCGGTGCTGATCCGTTTCCAGGACATCCTGAGCGACCGGGTGCATCGCCTGCGCCAGGCCTTCGACAACGCCCGTGAGGAGGCCGGCTTCACCGGCAGCTACACCGTCGTCTACCCCATCAAGGTGAACCAGCAGCGCAGTGTCGTGGAGCAGATCCTCGATGCCGGCGGCGAGCGGGTGGGGCTGGAGGCGGGCAGCAAGCCGGAGCTGATGGCGGTGCTGGCTCTGTCGCGCCCCGGCGGCGTGATCGTGTGCAACGGCTACAAAGACCGGGAGTACCTGCGCCTCGCCCTGATCGGCCGGCTGCTGGGCCACCGGGTGTACATCGTCATCGAGAAGCCCTCGGAGCTGGACGGCGTCATGGAGGCGGCCCGGGACCTGGGCGTGCGCCCCATGCTGGGTATGCGTGTGCGCCTGGCCTCCATCGGCAAGGGCAAGTGGCAGAACACCGGCGGCGAGAAGGCCAAGTTCGGGCTTTCCGCCAGCCAGTCCCTGAAGCTGCTGGAGCGCCTGCGCGACGCCGACATGCTGGACTGCATGCAGCTGCTGCATTTCCACATGGGTTCCCAGATCGCCAACATCCGCGACATCCAGGCGGGCATGGGTGAGGCCGGACGCTTCTACGCCGAGCTGCGCCGCCTGGGCGCGGACATCCAGGTGGTGGACGCCGGCGGCGGCCTGGGCGTGGACTACGAGGGCAGCCGCTCGCGCAACGACTGCTCCATGAACTACAGCCTGCAGGAATATGCCAACAACATCGTGCGCGGCATCATGAACACCTGTCGCGAATACGACCTGCCCCACCCGCAGATCTTCACCGAGTCCGGCCGGGCGCTCACCGCCCACCACGCGGTGCTCATCACCAACGTCATCGACACCGAACGCGCCCCGGAGCAGGGCGATCTCGCGCCGCCCGCCGGGGACGAGCCCCTGATCCTGCAGGACATGTGGCAGCTCTACGAGAACGTCGAGGGCGTCGCCCCCACCGAGGTCTACCACGACATGGCCCACTGGCTTTCCGAGGCCCAGGCCATGTACACCCACGGGGTGCTGGACCTGTCCCAGCGGGCCCGGGCCGAGACCCTCTATGCCGCCACCTGCCGGCGCCTGGTGGGCGACGAGTCCCTGCGTCTGCCCACGGAGATCCGTCACGAGATCACCGAGAAGCTGGCGGACAAGTACTTCTGCAACTTCTCCGTGTTCCAGTCCATCCCGGACGTCTGGGCCATCGACCAGATCTTCCCCATCATGCCCCTGCACCGTCTGGACGAGGCCCCCAGCCAGCGGGCTGTGCTCCAGGACCTGACCTGCGACTCCGATGGCCACGTGGACCGCTACGTGGAGTCGGGCGGCACGGATACCAGCCTGCCCCTGCATTCCCTGCGCGAGGGCGAGCCCTATCTGCTGGGCATCTTCCTGGTGGGCGCCTACCAGGAGATCCTGGGCGATCTGCACAACCTGTTCGGGGACACCGACTCCATCAACGTGGTGCTGGAGGCCGATGACGGGTATCGTCTGGAGCAGCCTGAGCGGGGCGACACCGTGGACGAACTGCTGCGCTATGTGCACTTTGATCCCGAGGCCCTGGCCTCCGCCTACCGGGACAAGGTGGCCGCTGCAGGCCTGGATGAGACCCTGGGGAGGCGCATCCTTGAAGAGCTGGAGCACGGCCTGACGGGCTACACCTACCTGGAGGAGTGACCGGGAGGCCAGCCCCGGATATCCTGCTCGCTATACTCAACCCCACACCGTACAGAAGGGGGCTCACATGGATTTGATGGAAACGGCGCTACTGGTAGGTCTCGGGGGAGTCCTGCTGGGCTATCTGCTGGTGGTGCGTGCCGGTTTCCGCCGGGAGTTCCTCTGGGGTGTGATCAACCTGGTGCCGGTGGTCTCCCTGGCCTTCGTGGCGCTGTACTGGCGCCAGGCCCGGTTCGGTTTCATCCTGAGCATCCTGGGCCTGCTGGTGGTGGCCGGCGCCCTGTTCGGCGGTGCCGACGCCCGGATGGAGCGGGAGCTGGCACGACTGGGTTACGACGTGGAGATCCCCATGCCCGTGCAGCGCCCCGGGGATGTGGAACTGTCCAACGAGGAAACCATCCGGCGCATCGAGCAGGAGACCGGCGAGCGCCTGGAGATGGTGGTGGAGGATCCCTTTGCCATCCCGGATATCCAGCCCCTGCCGCCCCAGGGCAGCTTCCGCCTGGAGGAACGGGCACCGGTGGAGCGCGCCTGGCGCGAGGCCGTGCGGGAGGAACTGCCCCGGCTGGTGGGCGAGCGCCTCACCCTGACCCTCAGTGCGGGTTCCATGCGTGAAGGGATGCTGGAGAGTGCCACGGCCGCCAGCGTTTTCCTGCAGCAGCGCACCCGCCAGGGCACAGTCACCTTCGAGTACCGCCTTGGCGATGTGCGTCTCATCGAAGTCTGGGACGTGAAGGGCGCCGAGCCCCGGTTGCCAGAGCCCGAGGCCGAGTCGCAAGTCAGCGAAGAGATCATCTACAGTCCGCCCGAGGGCGAGACCCCAGCACCGGAACCGAACCCATGATGCAAGTCTACGTCTACCGCAGCAGGCGCAAATCGGACACCTACATCTACCTGGCCAAGAAGGATGATTTCGATCTCATCCCGGAGCCCCTGAGGCAGGTGTTCGGCAATCCCGAATTGGCCCTGGAATTCGAACTCACCCCACAACGCACCCTGGCCCAGGAAGATCCCAAGGCCGTGCTCGCCAACCTGCGCGAGCGGGGATTCCATTTGCAGATGCCGGCGGAGAACGACCGGCCGATGTGACAAGGCAGTAAGGTTTGAATATAAAAGGGGGCCGGATCAGACCGGCCCCCTTTGGTTTGGCTTCAGAATGCGTGCGCCTTACCAGAGAAGGGTCGCGGGGTTTTCCATGGCCCGGTTGTCCAGCACCCGCAGGATGCCCTTGATGCAGCGCACCAGGGTCCAGATGCCCCACCACAACAGGATCAGGTAGCCGATGCCGATCACGGACAGCAGGGCGCCGGCAATCATGTACAACAGGCCGAACCAGAAGGTGCGGATCTGATACTGGTAATGGCTACGGGCGGCAGGGCCTGCCTCGCCGATCTTGATGTGAGCCATGATCACGCCCACCAGGGCGGTGAGACCTACGAAGAACCCCAGGATGTAGAGCACGTAGACGATCATGGCCGGACCGCTCTTGAGGTTCTCGGCCGTACCTTCCTGCAGGGGGGATTCCTGTACCTGGGTCATGGTGGTTTCCTTGTTATGGTCTTGTTTGCCCTGAGGCGCTGATGGCCCCAGGGTCAGTCTAGCAGGGAGCACGCATTCCGGCTTCAGGCGCGTAGCAGGGGCAGAACACGGAAGGCGAACAGGGTAAAGGCTGCGGTGGCAGCTACCGCCCCGGCGATGGCCAGCTCGGGGATAGCTGCAAACCATCCCATGGCCAACCCCAGCACGCCGGTATGCACCAGCCCCTGGGGCAGCCAGGCCCACAGCCATCCGCCGGCGATAGGTTTTCCCGTGAAGCGGGGCAGCATGTGCTCCCCGAGTCCCATCACCAGCAGCACCAGGAATCCCAGGTTGAAGGCGTGCAGTGCGACCGGACGCGCCGTGCCGTCCAGCAGCAGGCCGCCCAGGGGCAGGGAAGTGCCAGCAATCAGCAGCCAGCATAGCGCCCCAAGAATCGATGCACGGCTGGAAGGGGAGAGCCCCAGCCCCACGTGCTGGACGCGCTCATTGACCCGCGTCGGCGCAGCCGCTACCAGCTCCGTGGCGGCGGGCAGTTCCATCAGGCCGATGTGGCGTAGCTCCCCGTCTACCACCACCGCGGGGATGGAGCGGATGCGCAGTCGTGTGGCCAGCTCGCGCCCCTCCGGCTGGCCCATGTCCACCACGGAGAAATCGATCTGCTTCTTCTCCGCCACCTGGCGCCAGATCCGTTCCGCGTCGTGGCAGGAGGCACACCACTCAGAGACCAGAAGTTCGACTTTCATGGGGTTTCCTGGCTGAAGCCTATTAACCACGAAGGACACGAAGGGCACGAAGACGTTATTGGAAAATACAGCGACCCTGCATTGTGTTTGTTCTTGTCAGTGTTCAGCTTCGTGCCCTTCGTGTGCTTCGTGGTTAAAAATCATTTCATGGCCTTCAATCCGCGCAGCGCATGCACTGGATGTCGTAGCGGTCCACCCAGGCCTTGAGGGCCTCGATGGCCTCGGGGCCGGTGTGGAGTTTGTCCAGGGCGCTGTCCGGGTCGTCCGGGCGCATGACTACGACCCAGGCGTCGGTGTAGGGGGCCACGTTCACCAGGCCAGGGTCCTTTTCCACCGCCGGGTTGATACGTACGATGGTGCCGTCGAAGGGGGTTGGGATGCCGCCGGCCCACTTGCCCGATTCCAGGCGCGCCACCGGCTTGCCCGCCACCCGGTGGGTGCCGGGGTTGCGAAAGCGAAAATACTGCACCCGGCCCGCCATGGTCTGGGCGGGGTCCGTGATGCCCAGGGTGAAGGTGCCATCTCCCTCGGGGCGCACCCAGACGTAGTCCAGGTCGTAGAACAGGTCGTCTGGCAGTTCACAACCGCGATATTCGGTATGGGACATGCAGTGTCGTCTCCTATCGATATCTTACATTTCAGCGTGACGGTGCGGGTGTGTGGGTAGGCACGTTTGCGCAGGAATGGCGCGGCCCCCTTTCAAGCAAGCGTAACACCGCCACACACCCGCACCGCCGCGCCCGCTGGGAGCCCCGCAAACACGCCAATGCCGCGTTGCACACCTTGGCAAGGGCTTGCCATTGCCTGCGGCGTGCGCCTTGCCTTGGCGTGTTTGCGGGGCTCTGAAATGCAAGATATCGATGGGAGACGACACTAAGCCCCCTTGGGTCCATAGTGTTTCACAGTCAACGCGATGTTCACGGCGAACATACCCATGGCCGACCAGGCCAGCAGGCCGCCTGCGCTCACCGTCAGGTTATGGAACATCAGCCAGCCGATGACCATGATCAAAAGCCCCAGGTTGGCCGTATAGAACTGCACATTGGCCAGGCGTTCCGAATACAGGGGCCGGCCCGAGAAGCGGGGCAGCACGTGCAGGCCCACGCCGTAGACCATCATGGTGATGAAGCCCAGCAGCATCAGGTGTCCATGGATGCGCGGCACGTTGCCCGGTATCAGCCCCGGATGGGCCAGCCAGATCAGGCCGATGAGCGCGCCCACGAGGCTGTAGGTGAGGGAGGCGAGGATGAACAGGCGGTTGCGAGGGTGCATGGAACGGCTCTCATATCGAATCACTCATCACAGAGTATATAAGATGTATATTAAATACATTGATAATCATCAAGGACAATGGCCGCCACCGGGACAATACTTAACCTATGAATCAGTTTCTCAAACCGCCGGCCCCGGGTTTTGACGATCCGCTGGCCCTGCTGCGTGCCTGCCACAGCCGGATCCAGGAGCGCCTCGACACCCTGGAGCGTCTGCCGGGACATTTGAGCCGGGTCGGCGCCGACCCGGAGGCCCGTCATGCGGCGGAGCGCATCCTGGACTACTTCGACCGGGCCGCCCCCCACCATCATGCCGACGAGGACAGCGACCTGTTTCCCTTGTTGCTGGCCGGGCATGGCCGGCCAGGCTGGGATAACCGCCTGCCCCGGTGGCTGGAACGTCTGGCCGGGGAGCATCCAAAGCTGGAAGCGGGTTGGGCCAGGCTGCGTCCGGCGCTCCAGGCTGTGGCAGAGGGAGACAGTGGCGCGAGACCACGTGCTACCGAATGGATCGCCGCCACTCGCGATCATCTGGCCCTGGAGGAGGAAAACGTCCTGCCCCTGGCCCTGCGCCTGCTCAGCCCGGAAGAACTGCACCAGCTGGGCGCTGCCATGGCGAAACGGCGCAAGGTGCAATTCCCCTGTGGCTGATTTCACCCTGGATCTGCGCGGCCTGGCTACCCATGCCCACACACGTGCCTACTACACCCTCAAGGAACTGGGCCCGGCCCAGGTCTTCGATGTGCTCATAGACCAGTCGCCGGAGATGCTCATGGAGGCCGTGAGCCTGCAGCTGCGTCACGGCATCCACTGGCAGATCGACGCGGCGGGTCCGCCGCTCTGGCGTCTGAGCGTGCGTCGTCGGGAGGACGTGCAACCCGTGGACCTGGTGGACTTGCTGACCCGCGATCACCTGCGCATCGACCGCCTGTTTGCCAGCGCCCTGCACAAGGTCAATGCCGAAGACCTCGCCGGCGCCGAACCGGACTTTCGCGCCTACGCCACTGGTCTACGCCGACATCTCCAGATAGAAAACGAACTGATCGTGCCCTTGCTGGATCTGCCCCGACACCCGTCGGGTCAGGATCCCACTTCGGTGATGCTTCGGGAGCACGAGGAGATCCTGGAGCAGACGGCCATGCTGGAGAGTTCCTTCGACGAGGGCGTCGAGGCCGCCTGGGAGGTGGCGCCCTTCTTCGCGCTCATCTCCGGCGCCCTGGCCAAGCATGAGGGCCGTGAGGAGGCGAACCTGTTTCCCCATTGGGCGCGGGTGCTGCGTTCGCTGCCTGACGGCGGCACCGAATTGCTCGTACGGGCGAAGGCGATCCTGGCTGGGGATCAATCCTAGAAAGCTTCAACGCGAAGGACGTAAAGAAATACGATTCGTAGGCCGGATAAGGCGCAGCCGCATCCGGCAATGCAGAGGCTTGGGGCAGCGGCGGATGCGCTGCGCTTATCCGCCCTACGGGGAGTTCGAAGGCCTTCAACGCAAAGGAAGCAAAGGACGCAAAGACGCAGAGGGCGCAAAGCTCAATCAATTCAACGCGTTCAAGACCGTGAGGCGGATGCTGCCGCCGGACTGACAAACTCACGAACTTACCACTCCAATTTCCGTTGCGTCTTCGCGTCCTTCTCTTTTCCGCCCCACCGATCACCCCGACAACAACTCCGTGTCCCCATGACTATAGGCCGGTGAACAGGCGCACAGGATGTGTAGCGGCGAATCACCGGTGTTGCGAATGTTGTGGGGTGTGCCGGGCGCGATACAAACCGTATCACCCGTGGACACCACGAAGCTCTCATCACCCAGGCGCATGAGCCCCTCGCCCTGGGTGATGTGATAGATCTCCTCGGTTTGTCCGTGCCGGTGCAGGCGGGTTTGCGCCCCCGGCGCCACGATGGCCTGCGCCAGGCTCTGGGCGAGGTTGCCGTGGTGATCGGGGTGCATCAACTCCCGGATCTCGGAGCCGTCCTTGGTGTCGTAGGCGGGGATGTCGGCGTAGCGGGTCTTCATGGTGTCAGGGATACCGGTGTGCGAGAGGCCACAGGGTCGCGCATCTGCCCTGGTCCAATCAACAGACCACGCCAATGGCAGGGCTTCGCGATAAACTCATCGGAGAAACAAACAACCGCCACAAGGACCACCCATGCAACACACGACCCCCGATCCCGGCTCGCGCCGCCCGTCCGGCAACCGACGCCGGACGGGCCGTTTTGTGCCGATTATCATCATCGTGCTGGTCGGCTTGTTCATCTTCAGTCAGGAAGTGCCGGCGGTGAACCAGTGGATCCAGAAGCTCACCGCCCCGGAACGTTTCTCGGCCGGCGAGGCCTGCCGTCGAGCCGCCCTGAACGCGGCAGAACATCCCGGATTCGCAAGGCTGCGCGCAGCGGGCACGGTGCACGACACCCGGGATGGTTTCTACGTCGAGGACGTGGAGATCGGCAGCATGGGCAATGACGGTGCCGAGACGGTGTTTCGGTTTAACTGCTACGTGGACCGCGAGGACAATATCGTGAGCAGCAGCCGGGTGGATGTCGGGCCGCGCCCTTGAAACAAGGGCCATTGTTGTCACCAACGGTTAGGGCAATGTTGGGCGTGAGTTCCCATCGCTCTAGCCGTGAACCCGAGCGAACCAGCGGATCTTGCGACAGCCAGATCCTGAACAAGATCGGCCTCCGCCAAGACGCCAAGGCGCGAAGAAAACACTGCGTAGGAGCGGCGACCCCGCCGCGAATGGGGGGTCCGGGGAGGATCAGGATGGAATTGTGGGTGTCCCAAACCGGCAATTATGTGGGTGTCACAAACCGGAAATAATGGATGTCCCGAGCTGGGCGAACTGAGCCTCCGCCATTGCCAGTCGGCAACTCAGTCGTCCTTCTTCAGCAGATTCTCTTCGTCGGAGGTGCGCAGGTCATGGGCCACCTGCTTGTCGATTGTATGGTCCGCCGTTACGTCGCTGCTTTCGACCATGGCAGCGGCCTGGCGCGGCGGCGGTGCCGGTTCGGGGCGCGCGGCGCCACCTTCGTCGGGTTTGGGGGGGAGCGCATCGCGCAGGTGGATGCGGTAGATGGGTTCGGGCATATCGATGCCCGCTTTATCGAAGGCGGCCTTCACCACGCGGATGGCCTCGCTGCGCGCCTTCGCGTAGTCGGTATCGCGCTGGTTGATCCAGGCGAAGAAACTCAGTTGTACCGTGCTGTCACCCAGTTCCGAGATCAGCACTTGCGGTCCCGGATCGGGCAGGATGCTCTTCATCTGCCGCATGGTCGCAATGCCGAGGTCCCGGGCGGCCACGACATCGAAGTCCACGGATACACCCACCTTGAACTCGAAGCGACGCAAGGGGTTGCGGGTAAAGTTCAGCATGGCCGAGGTGATGATGTTGCTGTTTGGGATGCGCAGGTGGTTACCGTCCGGGGTCATCAGCACCGTATCCCGTGAGGTCAGACGCACCACCGTGCCGATGAATTCCCCGATCTGCACCTGGTCACCGATCGCAAAGGGGTTGCGGGCGCTGAGCAGCACGCCGGCAAGGTAGTTTTCCGCGATGTTGCGGAAGGCGAAGCCCAGTGCGATGCCGGCGATGCCGGCGACACCGAGCAGCGCACCGACCATGGCGGTGGCGTCCAGGATCTCCAGGGCGATCAGGAACCCGGTAACGATGACCAGCAGGCGAACGATGCGTAGCCCCAGGTTCACGGCGAGGCCGGACAGACCGGCGCGGCGCAGCCAGGCGCCACGCGACCCCGCCCACTGGCCGAGGAACCAGAACAGCACGACCACCAGCAGGGCGATCAGGCCGATCGGCAAGGTGCGTAACAGATTGGCGCCAATTTCCTGAAACTTGCGGGTGGTCGGGCGCAGGCGGCTGGCCACGTCCGCTTCCTCGCTGAGCCGGTTCAGGACATAGACCACCCCATCGGTACGGTTCGCAATCTCGATGGCCTCGCGGTTCAGACGGGAGCTGGGGACTTCGCCAGCAAGGGTGACGACACCCGATGTGACCTGCACCTCGATGTCCTGCAGGCCGTCGATCGCGCCCAGCACGGCGAGGAGACGGCTGCGGATCGCGGCATCCTCCGGGACGTCCTGCACCTGGATCTCCGGGGCCGTGACGGCGGCTGCGGGCGCGGATAGCTCCTGGCCCCAGGCAGGTAGCTGCCAGGACATGAGGATCAGGAAGGTCAGTGCCAGTATTTGTCTCATCGCGGCTCTAGTATGAGCTTGGCAAGGGAAATATGCGTGTCCCAAGCATTCTTAGAACAAAAGCTGTCTCTCGCGAAGGCGCAAAGCCGCCAATAAAGCCACCCGCGTAGGTACGGCGGCCCAGGCGCAGGCCATTATGACTTGCCGCGAGCCTGCTATCTGGTCCGGGCATTAGTCGTGGTTGACCAGATAGAAATTAGGTCATTATTCTCGACGCCATACGCTCGACGAGCGATTGCCATGCGATGATTTCTTTGTGTTGGCCGGCTCGGATCCCAACGTTACAGAAAGGGAAAAACATGGTTTCTGAACCCGTCGTGCTGTTTTTTCTGCTTGGCGCCATCGCCGGACTGGCGAAATCCGATCTCAAGATCCCGATGGCGGTGTATGAGGCGCTGTCGATCTTCCTGTTGCTGGCCATCGGTCTGCAGGGCGGCGTCAAGCTGGCGGAATCGGAGTTGCTCCCGCTGCTCCTCCCGGGCTTGGCCGTATTGCTGGTCGGGGCCCTGATCCCGCTGATTGCCTTCCCGGCGTTGCGCTTTCTGGGTGGAATGGGGCGGGCCGATTCCGCGTCTATTGCCGGACACTACGGCTCGGTAAGTATGGTGACCTTCTCGGTGGCGGTGGCCTTCCTCGCCCAGAAGGGGCTGGATTTCGAAGGCCACATGATTGTCTTCTTGGTGTTGCTGGAGATCCCGGCTATCGTTATCGGCATCCTGCTTGCACGGGCGGGCACGGGTGGCGACATCCGCTGGGGCAAGACCCTGCACGAGGTCTTTTTCGGAAAGAGCATATTACTGCTCGTCGGCGGTCTCATTATCGGTTATGCAGCGGGTCCCGGGCACATCGGCGCCCTGAAGCCTATGTTCTTCGATCTGTTCAAAGGGGTGCTGGCGCTGTTCCTGCTCGAGATGGGGCTGGTGGCGTCCAGCCGGATTGCAGAAATGCGTAGTTACGGCGCGTTCCTGGTCGGGTTTGCCATTGCCATGCCGGTGGTGTCTGCGATCCTGGGCGTGTTGCTGGGCTGGGGGCTCGGCTTGACCCTGGGCGGCACGCTGCTGCTGGCGACACTGTATGCCAGCGCCTCCTATATCGCGGCACCGGCGGCGATGCGCATCGCCGTGCCGCAGGCCAATCCGGCGCTTTCCATCGGCGCCTCGTTGGGCGTGACCTTCCCGTTCAACATCTTCATCGGCGTCCCGCTTTACTTCTGGGTGGCCGAGCAGCTCTACGCAATCGGAGGCTAGGATTATGGAAGGCAAGAAGCTTCGGCTGATCACGGTTGTGGCGGAGGCAGTCCTGGAGGACATGCTGGTCGATGACATCCAGCGGCTTGGAGCCACCGGGTACACCATCACGGATGCCCGCGGCTGGGGCAAACACGGCAAGCGGCGTGGCAACTGGCGACAGGGTGGAAACATTCGCATCGAGGTACTCGGCTCCGATGAACTTTGCGCCGCCATTGCAGAACACCTGCGCCAGAATTATCAGAAGGACTATGGACTGCTAATTTTCAGTACCGAGGCGGCGCTTCACAACTGAATCAAGGTATGGCTTATCGTTCGTTGCCTTGCAGTTACTGCGCCTCCGCGGCAATGCTTTCCTGTTTTCAAAGCACCCACCAACCTCACCGATTCCGCATATGATCCGCCATCTGCCAGAAGGCCTGGCGGAACCCTTCCCGGATCCGTTGGTCCATGGGCTGCTCGTCCAGGGCCTGGTTCATACACAGCATCCATTGGTCCCGGGCCTGTTCGTCGATCGGAAATGGCAGATGGCGGCGGCGCAGCATGGGATGGCCGTATTCCTGGATGTACAGGGGCGGGCCGCCCAGCCAGCCGGAGAGGAACTTGAATAGCTTCTCCCGGGAGCCTGACAGGTCCTCGGGGTGGAGTTTGCGGATCTCCCAGGCCTCGGGGAGGCTGTCCATGAGAGCGTAGAAACGCTCCACCAGGGCGCGGACGGCGGCCTCGCCGCCCATGTGCTGGTAGGGGGATTCGGGATTGGATGCTTCGGTCATGGGCGTGTTCGTCGGAATGGAGGGGCGGAACAGTGAGCCTTTAAATGAGGTCTGTTCGTGCTCATTAAACCAGCGATCTTGGCTGGTTCACGGCCGTTGAAGTCTACCGTTCATAAAAGAGTCCGTCATTTCTCCCCTTTCTCAGGTATAATTCTGCACCTTTTTCTCTATTACCCGCCCAGGCAGGGCCGTACCCGTATGACCAACAAGCTCCGTAATATCGCCATCATCGCCCACGTTGACCACGGCAAGACCACCCTGGTGGACAAGCTGCTCCAGCAGTCCGGTACCTTCGGCGAACGCGCTCACCTCACCGAGCGCATGATGGATTCCAACGTGCTGGAACAGGAGCGCGGGATCACCATCCTGGCCAAGAACACGGCCCTGGACTGGAACGGCTACCACATCAATATCGTGGACACCCCCGGACACGCCGACTTCGGCGGCGAGGTGGAGCGGGTGCTCTCCATGGTGGATTCGGTGCTGCTGCTGGTGGACGCGGTGGACGGGCCCATGCCTCAGACCCGCTTCGTGACCTCCAAGGCCTTCGCCATGGGCTTTAAGCCCATCGTGGTGGTGAACAAGATCGACCGCCCCGGCGCACGGCCTGACTGGGTGGTGGATCAGGTCTTCGATCTGTTTGACCGCCTGGGTGCGACCGAGGACCAGCTGGACTTCCCCGTAGTGTACTGCTCGGCCCTCAAAGGCTATGCGGGTCTCACCAAGGACGTGACCGAGGGCGACATGACGCCTCTGTTCCAGACCGTCGTGGACAAGGTGAGTCCGCCGGAAGTGAGTGCGGCGGGCGGTTTCCAGATGCAGGTCTCCTCCCTGGACTACAACAGCTTCCAGGGCCTGATCGGCATCGGGCGCATCACCCGCGGCAAGGTCAAGACCAACACCACCGTGAAGGCCATCGACCGTGAGGGCAATGTGCGCTCCGGGCGGATCCTGCAGATCCTGGGCTTCAAGGGCCTGGAGCGTGTCGAGGTGGCCCAGGCCGAGGCGGGCGATATCATCGCCTTCACCGGCATGGATGAGCTGTACATCTCCGACACCCTGTGCGACCCGTCCTCCGTGGAGGCGCTCAAGGCGCTCACCGTGGACGAGCCCACGGTGAGCATGACCTTCCAGGTCAACACCTCGCCCTTCGCCGGCAAGGAAGGCAAGTACGTCACCTCCCGCAACATCCGTGAGCGTCTGTTCGAGGAGCTCAAGCACAACGTGGCCCTGCGGGTTGAAGAGGCCGATGATCCGGACAAGTTCCGGGTCTCCGGGCGTGGTGAACTGCACCTGTCCATCCTCATCGAGAACATGCGCCGCGAGGGCTTCGAGCTGGGCGTGTCCCGCCCCGAGGTGATCGTGCGCGAGGTGGACGGGGTCAAGGAAGAACCTTACGAAATGGTCACCGTGGATCTGGAAGAGCAGCACCAGGGCACCATCATGGAGAAGCTGGGCAGCCGTCGCGGCGAGCTGCTGGACATGATTCCAGACGGCAAGGGCCGTGTGCGCCTGGACTACAAGGTGCCCTCCCGTGGCCTGATCGGTTTCCAGACGGAATTCCTCACCGCCACCTCCGGCACGGGCATCATGCATCACGTGTTCGACAGCTACGGTGAATACCGCACCGGCGCCGTGGCACCGCGCAACAACGGCGTGCTCATCGCCAACGGCGCGGGCAAGGCCCTGGGTTACGCACTGTTCAACCTGCAGGAGCGCGGTCGCCTGTTCATTGGTCACGGTGAGGAGGTCTACGAGGGCATGATCATCGGCCTGCACAACCGGGACAATGACCTGGTGGTGAACCCCCTCAAGGCCAAGCAGCTCACCAACATCCGCGCCGCCGGCACCGATGAGAACATCATCCTGTCCCCGCCCATCCGCATGACCCTGGAGCAGGCCCTGGAGTTCATCGAGGACGACGAGCTGGTTGAAGTCACGCCCAAGTCCATCCGCATCCGTAAGAAGCTGCTGCTGGAGCACGAGCGCAAGCGGGCGTCGCGCGCAGCGGGCTGAGACCGCGCCTTCGCGCGGCCTCAGCCCGCTGCGCGAAGGATGAAGGATGAATGATGAAGGATGAATGAAACCACCCTCACCCCAACCCTCTCCCTGAGGGAGAGGGGGAAGAAAGGTTCATCCTTCAGCCTTCCACCTTCATCCTTGCCTCACAAACCCGCCATTCATCCCCGCCGGTACGCCGTTTGTGTCCAAGACATCATTACACCGTGCAGATTGGGTGCTAACCTCCTGATAAACATCGGGAGGAGCCATGCAAGCGATCGCGGAAGAGCGCGCGGAAAGCGCCGAAAGCTACACCATTGCCAAGCCCCGCATCCTGGTCGTAGAAGATTCCACCACCATGCGCAAGGCGATCCGGCGTCTGCTCAGCAACGATTTCGATGTGGTGGAGGCCGATGACGGCGACACGGCATGGGAGCAGGTGCGCGACGATCCGAGCATCCAGGTGGTGTTCACCGACCTGATGATGCCGCGCATGAATGGGTTCATGCTGCTACGCCAGATCCGCGAGTCCATCCACAACCGCATCAGCGAGCTGCCGGTGATCATCATCACCGGCCACGAGGATGACGAGAAGATGCGCCGTCAGGCCATGTCCCTGGGCGCCACGGACTTCATCACCAAGCCCTTCGACTCCCTGCAGTTACGCGCCCGCGCCAAGGCCCACGCCAAGTTCGAGCACACCCAGCGCCGTCTGCACCAGGCCACCCAGGCCCTGGAGCAGCGCAGCACCATCGACCCGCTCACCGGCCTGGCGAACCTAAATTACTTCCGCGAGCACGGCCCCGTGCTGATGTCCTTTGCCATTCGCCACGGCAACGAGTTTTCCGTCCTGCGCCTGGACGTGGACGAGTACGAGGAGTTGTTTCGCAAACGCGGCCGCCAGGTGGCCGAAAAGGTGCTGGTGAACATCTCCAAGATCATCGGTGGCTGCGTGCGCCGTGAGGACACCGTGGCCAGGGTGGGGCTGGCCAAGTTTGCCGTGCTCATGCCCGGCGCCAGTGATGAAGTGGCCCGCCAGGTGGCGGCCAAGATCCATACCTTGAACCAGAAGGCCGGTTACCGGCTGGGGACGAACCGTTTCTCCATGACCGTCAGTGCCGGGCTGGTGAGCCCGGCCTTGTATGAAAACCTGCAGTTCGATGAGGTGGTCAAGCTGGCCGAGACCCGGGTGGCCAAGGCCATGGCCTCAGGCGGAAATCAGGTGATCTTCGAGGAGGGTCCGCCCAGCGAGAGCCGGGCCGCCCCGGAAGGGCGCCGGGAGGTGCTCACGGTGGAAGAGGCCCTGATCCTTCTGCGTACTGGTAACACCGACCGGGTCAACGAGCAGTTGGGTCCCCTGCTGCGGCGCATGCTGCCGCTGTTGATCCATGCCAACCGGCAATTACGTCTGGGCATGGACGGAGCGCTGCTCCAGCTGAAGAGCCGCGCCAAGGAGCTTTGAGTTCTGGTCTCTCGCCAAGACGCAAAGATCGCAAAGCTAAACAACGAATCTATCTATCTGCGACGCTCACACTACAGGTGTGCTTCACAAAACGGTCTTGATGATTATTTCCTTGGCGCCTTTGCGTCTTGGCGAGAGATAGGGTTTTGCGCTAGTCGGAGGAATCATCCACCCGCGATAACATGTGCAGCCCGCCCAGCATGGCGCCAAGCCTAAGGCGCATCTCTGTTTCGGTGTCGTCGGGGGAACGTGTCGGCAGATCCCAGGCCTTGAGCCGCGCCGTGGGCGGCAAGGCCGGACAGCGTTGCCGGGACTTCTCATCGAGGGGGATGACCAGATCCGCCCAGGCCAGGATATCGGGGTCGAGGCCCTGCACATCCGCCCCGCGCCCCTCCATCCATCCGGCGCCGAGTTCACCGGTCAGCCGGACCGCCAGTTCCGTGCGCCAGTCCCCAGATGTTCCGATGAACAAGATACGCGCCGGACGCTTAAACATGAGGGCCCTTTCTTGCCTCTTGTCTCTAGCGACTTGTCTCTAGCGCGGTTCTCGGATCACGCCGGTCACAATACCGAGGATCTCGATCTCCTCGTTGCGCAGGATGATGGGTTCCATGTCCGGGTTGGCGGGCTGCAGGCGGATGCCATCGCGCTCCACGTAGAACTTCTTCAGGGTCACCTGCTCGCCATTGATCATGGCCACCACGGTCTGGCCGTTCTCGGCGCTCTGGCGGCGCTCCACCACGATCAGGTCACCGTCCTGGATGTTGTCGTCGATCATGGAGTGGCCGCGCACCCGCAGGGCGTAGGTGTTACGACGCACCATGTGGGCGGGAACCGAGACCCGCTCGTCATTGCTGCACAGGTCCACCGGCAGGCCGGCGGCCACCCAGCCCAACAGAGGGATCTCGCAGGTCTCTACGGCAACGGTTTCCAGGGCCTCTATGCCCGCGGGCCACACGGGGCGGGTGTTCTTGGGGATCAGCAGGTGTACTTCGGACATGGCGGTGTTCCTCTGGGGACAGCGGTCATTGAGGATTAGCATATCATAAGAGCTATGTATTACAGCTACTTAACATTATTTCCTAAAGTCGATTGGGTCTTTTGTGCCCCGGGGCCGGTGCGCCCATAATCGGTCCACACCCCTCGATGGAGAACGTCCCATGCGCAGCCTCAAGGAATACCAGGTCAGTGAACTCAAGCTTATCTATCAGGCCCTGCACGCGAGCCTGCCAGGGGAGCCGGAGTTGATGGACAGCCAGTTGCTGGAAGACCTGCAGCGATTTCTGCAGGAGCGGGCCACCCAGGACGGCGTGGATGTCTCCACCCACAGCCAGTGGGCCGGGTGGCTGGCGGATCGTTGAGCTGTCCTGAACCGGGACGGCAATGAAAAAAGGGACAAGCTTGCGCTTGTCCCTTTTCGTTCATGCCCCGGCGGAAGCCAGGGTGCGCTGCACCGA
>JBHEOJ010000018.1:0-381 GCA_046260855.1 Thioalkalivibrio sp. | reverse complement strand
GCTGAAAGTGACCACGAACTTGGTGTCGTCATTGAACGCACCGTCAACGTCATCAATGACCTGGCCCACAGTGAAGCTCACGTTGTCATTGTAGTTGTAGGTGAGGTCGATGTGATCCATGTCCACCTCGTGCAGACCGTAGGCGACGGTGAAGGCGCCGATATTCACGCCGGCATTCACATACCAGTAGTCTTCCAGGTCTTCGAGGCCATGATGGTAGGTCAGGAAGGCCGGACCATAGCTCAGGCCGAGGATGGCTTCAGCAACATCACCTGCTTTGACTTCGCTTTCGGGGTATATATAGGTGGCGTAGCTCAGGTCGATACCGAAGCCTTCGATCTCGGTGCCGTAACCGAAGTAGATGTCGTACTCGGTGCCCAG
>JBHEOJ010000179.1:0-2992 GCA_046260855.1 Thioalkalivibrio sp. | reverse complement strand
GTTTCTGTCTTTGACGTACCACCGTTTTCTCGCCGAGCACGGGGGTGTTCCGGGGTTAAAGCCCGATAGGGGCGCCGCAAGGACGCGGCGCGTCGGCTGTCAGGCCATGGACGGCCTGTCAGCCGACCTCCCCGGAACGCCCCCGCGCGCAGGGCACCCCGAAGGGGCGAGATAGCCGGGTGTCTTTTCTTTGGTTACTTTCTTTGGACAAGCAAAGAAAGTAACCCGAGCCGGCTGCAAGACGGATCGGAAGCCTTTGACTTCGACTCTGTCTTTGACTTCGCCTTAGAAACCAGCCACACCACCCGCCAAACACCCCACCCCGGAACCATCAGCCTCAACACAAGCCCCAAAGCTTGCAGCCCACCCGCCCAGCCTGCAAGCTTTCCACCCCATGAAATGCGATCTGTTCTACGAGCTGTCCGTGCCTCCGTTCTCCAAGCGAACGGAGGCACAGCTATTCACCGACGCCCTGGATGAGCTGGCCCTGGCGGATACCCTGGGGTTTGCCACCGCCTGGGTGGTGGAACACCACTTCATGCCCGAATACTCCCACAGCAGCGCCCCGGAGATGTTCCTTGCGGCCGCCACCCAGCGCACCGACAGGCTGCGTCTGGGTCACGCCATCGTGCCCCTGCCCTATCATCACCCGGTCAGGGTGGCCGAACACCTGGCCACCCTGGACATCCTGTCCGGAGGACGGGCCGAATTCGGTTTCGGGCGGGGCTTCTCGCCGGCGGAATATGCCACCTTCGACGTGGACATGGCCGACAGCCGAAGCCTCACTGAAGAGGCCCTGGCGGTGGTGCGCCAGAGCTTCCTGGCCGGCCCGCTGAGTTTCCAGGGCCGGCATTTCAACTACGACTCGCTGGACCTGGTGCCCCGGGTGGTCCAGCGCCCCCACCCGCCCCTGTGGAGCGCGGCGGTCAGCCCGGAGAGCTTTGAGCTGGCCGCCCGCCTGGGTGTGGGCGCCCTAGTGGGACCGTTCAAACCCTGGTTCATGGTGCGCGAGGATATTCGCCACTACCGCGAGGCCTGGCGCGAACACCACGGCGAGGCACCACTCGCCCCCGGGCAGAACAACCGGGTGGCCATGACCGTGGGCATCCTGTGCCTGGAGGACGGCGCCCGCGCCCGGCGCGAGGCCAAGGAGCCCTTCGAATGGTTCTACCGGCGCCTGCTGGGACAGACCCGGCCAGTGCTGGAGAAACTCTACGACAGCTACGAGTACTACCGGCGCATGGGGCGCTTTCGCGGCCTCATAGACCACGCCATCAACCTCAAGCTGCTGGACACCCTGGGCATGGCGGTGGTGGGTGATCCGGAACATTGCACCAAACGCCTGCTGGCCCTGAAAGAGGCCGGCGTGGACCATGTGCTGTGCGCCTTTGGCGCCGGCGCCATGGAGACCGATACCGTGCGCGAGTCCATGGAACTGTTCTCCCGCAAAGTCCTGCCCCGGGTCGCCGACACCGACCCGAAACCCTGAGAAGCCGATCGTGAACGTACTGCTTACCGGCGCCGCCGGGCGTCTGGCCCGGGTCGTGCTCCCCCGACTGCTAGCGGACCCGCGCATCAGCCGCATCTATGGCGTGGACCTCAACCCGATCCCCATCGAGCACGAACGACTGACCGGCGTGCAGGCGGACATCCGGGACGCCCAGTGTCTGGAGTCGCTGGACCGTTGCGATGTGCTGATCCACATGGCCTTCGTGCTTATGGGGGGCGGCCTGGGGCGGGCACGTCATGACCGGGCCGCGGTGCGGTCCATGAACGTATCAGGCAGCCAATTGCTCATGGAGGCGGCGGTGGAGGCCGGGGTGGAGCGCATCGTGTTCGTCTCCAGCGCCGCCGTCTACGGCACCTGGCCGGATCTGCCTGATCCGGTACCCGAGCATCAGCCCCTGCGCCCCCTGCCCGGTTTTGCTTATGGCGAGGACAAGGCGGCGGTGGAAGCCTGGCTGGACGACCTGGAGGCGGCACACCCCTATCTGCACCTGATTCGGCTGCGGCCCCACGCCATCCTGGGGCCCAATGCCCATCCCATGCTCAATCGCTTGCTGCACCAGCCCCTGGTGCCTGCACTGGCCAGCCCCCTGCCGCGCACCCAGTGCGTCTGGCAAGACGATGTGGCAGAGGCCATTTACCTGAGCCTACACAGCGCCGCCCGTGGCGCCTTCAACCTGGCCGCCGACCCGCCCATGAGCCTGCGGGAGATGATTCGTCTGAACCGGCGCTTCACCCTGCCGCTGCCCCTGGGCCTGCTCTCCGGCCTGCATCGTCTGGCCTGGCGATTCACGCCCACTGTGGGCGAACCGGGCTGGGTGGGCGGGCTGCGCCACAGCCTGGTGCTGGATACCCGGCGCGCCTGGGATGAACTGGGATGGCAGGCCCGACGCGACACGGCGAGCTGCGTGACGCAGAAGGATGAAGGTGGAAGGATGAAGGTAGAATAAAAGGCATCCCCGGTTCCTCAACCGCTACAATTCACCTTCAACCTTCAACCTTCAACCTTCAACCTTCAAAATGCTCACCTCCCTGTCCGCCATCATCCTCGGGTTTGCCGTACTCATCTGGAGCGCGGACCGCTTCATCTATGGCGCCGCGGCGCTGTCGCGCAACCTGGGCATCTCGCCACTGATCATCGGCCTGACCATCGTGGGTTTCGGCACCTCGGCGCCGGAGATGCTGGTGTCCGCCTTTGCCGCCGTCCAGGGCAATCCGGGCCTGGCCATAGGCAATGCGGTGGGCTCCAACATCGCCAACGTTGCCCTGATCCTCGGCGTCACCGCCCTGGTCACACCCCTGGTGGTGGGTTCGCGCATCCTGCGCCGCGAGATGCCCTTGCTGCTCCTGGTCATGGTCTGTGCCGGCCTATTGCTGCTGGACGGCTACCTGGGGCAACTGGACGGCGCCCTGCTCCTGCTGGGGTTGGCCACGGTGCTCGCCTGGATCATCTACGACGGGCTGCGCAGTCGCATCGATCCCTCGG
>JBHEOJ010000178.1:0-3097 GCA_046260855.1 Thioalkalivibrio sp. | reverse complement strand
CCCCATGCGTCCCCACCCCCTGCTCACCAGCCTCATCCTCTGTCTGTCCCTGCTGCCCCTGGCCGCCCTCGCCGATGACGACGACACCCTACGCCTGCACCTGTCCGCCTTCAGCGAACAGGAAGTGGACAACGACCTGATGCAAGTCACGCTGCAGGTGGAGCGCAGCGGCGAGGACACCGCCCGCCTGGCCCGGGAGGTGCGCCAGATCATGGACAGGGCACTGCAGACGGGCCGCCAACATCCCTCGGTGAAGCTGCGCACACCCGCCTACACCACCCAGCCGGTCTACGAGCGGCACGACAACAACACCCGGCAGACCGGCTGGCGCGTCATCCAGACCCTGGAACTGGAGAGCACCGACCTGGAATCGGCCACCGCCCTGGTGGGCAAACTCCAGCAGGGTGAACTGCGGGTCATCCAGATGGGCTTTGCGGTCTCCGAGGCCAGCCGCGAGGCGGCCCGCGTGAGCCTGACCGAGGCCGCCATCCAGGGCTGGCGGGAAAAGGCCGCCAGCGCCGCCCGCCACATGCAGGCCAGCCACTGGCGCCCCGGTGAGTTGCATATCCAGGATGAGATCAACGGCCCGCCGGTACGCCCGCTCATGGCGCGCACCATGGATGCGGCCATGGAATCCGCCCCGGCCGTGCAGGCCGGCACCTCGCGCCTGCGGGTGCAGGTGAGCGGCACCGCCCTGGCCTTGGGCGTTGAATCCGAACCCCTGCGTTGAGGCCATGAGCCGGAGCCTGACCATGAGACACCACCGACGCCGCTTTCTGCTGGCCGCCCTGATCGCCCCCTGGCTGTGGATGACGCCGTCCATCGCCAGCGAGACACACACGCAGCTGCTGGAACAGCTGCGTGCCGGGGGCCTGGTGATCTACTGGCGCCACACCATCACCGACCGCAGTCGCCGGGATCAGGACCTCTCGGACATGGGGCGCTGCGAGGTCCAGCGCGTGCTCTCGAACGCCGGCAAGGCCCAGGCCCAGGCCATAGGCGAGGCACTGGCTGGACTGGACGTCCCCGTGGGCGAGGTGATCACCAGTCCCTTTTGTCGCAACGTGGAGTCCGCCCGGCTGGCCTTCGGCCGCTATGAGGTCAATAACGACCTGTTCAACTGGCCGCCGGCCCCGGCGGCCCGCAAGCCCCAACTGATCGAGGCCCTGCGCACGATGCTCGCCACACCACCCACGGATCCGCAGACGAATACCGTACTGGTGGGGCACAATTTGAACATACGGCAGGCCACCGGGCTGCGTATCGAGGAAGGGGAGATGGCCGTGTTCAGGCCCCTGAAGACCGGCGGCTTCCAGCACCTGGGCAACCTGACCGACCGGGAGCTCGAGGCACTGGTACAGCAAAGCCGCTAATAACCGACGACCTGCAGGCGTTCCATATCAGGAGCCCAGCCCTCTGGGCGAATGCCCGAGCTGAGTTGTCGCCCAGGGGGCCGTTCATGGGAGAGCATTGCGCTCAATAGAAGGAGCCTCAGCCGACTCATGCCCTCAACTCCTCCGCACTCACCACGGCAACCCGATCGCGTCCGGCCGACTTGGCCCGGTACAGGGCCTCGTCCACCAGTTGCAACAGCTCATCGGGCTGCGTGACCCCAGCGGTCGCGGTGGTACCCACACCGATGCTCACGGTGATGCCCTCGGGCCCCTCGCCGCTGATCTCCATGGAGGACACGGCCTTGCGCACCCGCTCGGCCACCTGCCGGGCCTCAGCAAGCTGTGTCCCGGGCAACAGGACCAGGAACTCCTCGCCGCCATAGCGCACCAGCACATCGGATTCACGCAACTCCTGCTGCACCGCCCGGGCGGTCTGCACCAGGATGCGGTCACCGGCCAGGTGCCCCCAGGTGTCATTCACCGGCTTGAAATGATCGATATCGAACATCGCCACGCCCAGGGATTCCCCACCGCGCATGACACGGGAGAATTCCTCACCCAGGCGCTCCATACCCATACGCCGGTTGTAACAGCCGGTGAGGGAATCCATAGCCGCGATGCGCCCGAGTCGCTCGTGGCTCAGGGCGTTCTGCAGGGCCAGCTTGAGGCTCTGGCGGAAGAAATCCAGCAGCCTGAAGATCTCCGGCGTAAAGGCAGTCAGGGAGGCCAGCACGAGGATACCCAGGGGCTCGCCCTTGGCCTCCACGGGCAGCAACAGCAACTCACGGGGATAGACCTCGGGGCCGCCGGTGAGCAGCACATCCCCGGGGGACTCCACCTGCCGGGCCTTGAGATCACCCAGGGCCTGGAGCACATCGGCACGCTGGGTCAGGCCTCCGGGGTTGCTCATGCCGTAGGCGGCGGCGCATTCCAGGGTGTCTTCCTGGTAGACCAGCAGTGCACCACCCACCGCGCCGGTGCGCGCCAGCATGACGCTCAGGGCCTCCCGGCACAGGGGTGCCAGGTCCAGCTGGGAGGCCAGGGTCTGGGAGAAATCCCGTACCGCATCCTCGGTGCGCCGGGCGCGCACCAGGGCATCGATAAGGCGGTTGAAGGATTCGGCGGCCTTGCCCAGTTCGTCGGCGGAATCCACCGGAACATGGAACGTCTGGGCACCCTGCCCCGGTGCCGACACCGGACCGTTATCCTCCTGCAACGCGATACGAAAGCGGCGCATGCCCTCGGACAGGGTCATGAGGCGGGGGCGGACGATCCGGCAGGCCACCAGAAAATTGATGCCGCCCACGGCGAGGCCGGCGGTCAGACAGGCAATATAGAAACTGGGTTTGAAGGCCAGGGATTCGGCGACCCCCAGCAGCACTACGAACGGCGGGAATACCAGACCGGCGAGCAGCCCGAGGCCGACCATCCAGGACAACAGTTCCAGAAACAGCCGGCGCCGGGTGCCACGCACCGGTCGCGTTTCGTCTCGGGCAGGGGTTTGACCCACCTTTCCCATCACTGGCTCCTTGGTGAACAAGGGTGATGAGGGACAAGAATGTGATCACCTCGACTCGCGCAGGTGCGTCCAGGCCCCGCAGACCAGGGTGTCGGATGGCATCTCCAATCTGTCCCTTCCCCTCGGCATGTAATCTTGACTGCCGAGGCGAAACCCTTGTAGTTATTGTTATGAGGGGAACTAT
>JBHEOJ010000177.1:0-3101 GCA_046260855.1 Thioalkalivibrio sp. | reverse complement strand
CCACGTATCCCAACAGTTGGGGGTCCGTGCTCAGGGTCAGGTTGCGGCGCACTTCCCGCAGCAGCGAGCGGCCCAGTTGCTGCTCCTGGGAGGGGGAGAGCATGGCCGAAGAGGGATCACCGATCTCCGGCAGGGATACCTGGGCCGGAGCATGCACCGGCCACAGCAAGGCTGCGCAGAGCAGGGCGGTGATCAGCCGTGCCCACAGGCGGGGTGGGGCGCCTATTTGCCCAATCCCGGAGAGGAAGAGTAGGCGGCCATGGAACTTCGGTTTTCCCATAATTTCGGCTTTAACATGGCTTCAGGCAGCATGAAGCGTTTCTTGTCGGGTACCGGCACCGTGCGCACGACCCGGGCAACATCCTTATAAGGAATCTTGTACAGCAGACCGGGCTGGGCGCCACCATCGGTACGGCGGGCGATCATGTCCTCATCAAAGAGCTGGTGGACGTACAGGTTGGCGGGCCGGAGCCGGCCATTGGCATCACGCAAGGTGACGGCGTACTGGGTGTCAACGGCAAAGGCTTTCTTGTCCATGGTCTGGGCTCCTCGGCTCAAGGGAGGGGAGGGTCCCGCTCCGCTGAACACTACCACGCCTCAGACATTGGCGCGGTTCCTTGGTTCAGGGAGCGGATCCCTGGGTGGTATTTCCAAAGCATCTAATTATATGTTGTCTTAGTATATTCTAATAAGGTAACGTGTGTTGCAATTGAGTTGCCGCAAGTCAATTCAGCTCGGCTGGCTATAAGTATGATGCTCGTGGGGATAAAAAATCCTTAAGATGCTATAGCCCCGGAGCCCGCACCATTCATGCGATGATCGGGCGGCGAAGGCTTTTCCACACAACATGAGGGACATCGCTGCGGTTGCACAGGAACCGCCCGTCCCGCGCAAGAGGAGTGATTGAACCATGGCTGATTTCGACCAGGAACTGGATGCCTCCGGACTGAACTGCCCGCTGCCCATCCTGCGCGCCAAGAAGGCCCTGGCCTCCCTGTCCAGTGGTCAGGTGCTGCACATCATCGCCACCGATCCGGGCGCGGTGAAGGACTTCGAGGCCTTTGCCAAGCAGACCGGCAATGAGTTGATGGAGCATAAGGAAGATGGCGGCAAGTTCTACTTCCTGATGCGCAAGTCCTGATAAGGGCTGCGTGGCCGTCGCCCAGCGACGGCCCTCTCGATTAAGAGCCCCTGGTTCAAGGGCCAATGACCTGGCAGTTCAAGCAGGCAGTTTTAAGGAGGATGTAGCACGTGTCGGAAAAAAAACTCGCCATCATCGCCACCAAGGGGACCCTGGATTGGGCCTACCCTCCCTTCATCCTGGCCTCGACGGCCGCTGCCCTGGGCTACCAGGTGCAGGTGTTCTTCACCTTCTACGGCCTGCAGCTGCTGAAGAAAAAGCCTGACCTTCAGGTGACCTCGCTGGGCAACCCGGGCATGCCCATGCCCATGCCGATGCCCGTACTGCTGCAGGCCCTGCCCGGCATGCAGGGCATGATGACTTCCATGATGAAAAAGAAGATGAAGTCCAAGGGTGTGGCCAGCGTGGAAGAGCTGCGGGAGATGTGTCTGGAGGCAGAGGTGAAGATGGTCGCCTGTCAGATGACCGTGGACCTGTTCGACATGTCCCGGGACGACTTCATCGAAGGCATCGACTATGGTGGCGCTGCCACCTTCTTCGAGTTCGCGGGTGACTCGGATATCTGCCTGTACGTGTAACGACTAGCGAAGTCCGGGAAATGGTCTAGACTTCCTCAACGGCTGAAAAGTTGACAGTTTTACTAGGGCATAGATCGATAACGCCCCGCGATATGCAACGAGGTATCCCATGGCAACCTATGCGGAAATGCAGCAGATCTACGATGACATTCGTGGGGACTTCCGTTACGACCACGAACTCAATGGCTGTCTCAACTGCGGTATCTGTACCGCCACCTGCCCCTCGGCCCAGTTCTACGATTACAGCCCCCGGGAGATCGTGCAACTGCTCTGGACCGAGAACGTGGAGCAGATCTACGACGCCATGCAGGAGAAGATCTGGGCCTGCGCCCAGTGCATGACCTGCGCGGCCCGCTGTCCCTTCAAGAACTCCCCGGGCGGCCTGGTGGCCATCATGCGGGAGGTGGCCATCAAGCACGAGATGCAGTCCGCCAAGGATGTGCTGCGGCCCTTCGGGCGGGTGATGCTCAAGCTGATCACCACCGGCAACCAGCTCTCCCCGGACATGATCCAGCCCGACCATTTCCCCGACTGGGGCCCGAATATTCAAAAGGTGGACGGGGATCTGCGCATCCTGCGCAAGGCCATCCCCATGCAGACCCTGCAGACCACCGATACCGCCTGGGAGGTCTCCCTGAAAACATCCGTAGAGATGTACACCATCTGGGAGATGACCGGGGTGCTCAAGTCGCTTGAGCTGATGGATGAAAACCTGTTCGACGTGATCGAGGATTTCATCGACGAGAAAAGGGAGGAATACGACGAGTGGCTCGAAGAACAGGAAGAAGATTGAGTCCACCTTCGCCTTGCACCACCACATGCCGAGCGTAGAGGAGTGGCACACCCATGACAGCTAAAGACCAGACCCCCGGTGGGCACAACGCCACCGCAGAAGGCACCGGCGCCGGTGCCATGAAACCCGGTTTCCACAACACCGATGGCCAGGGCGTAGCCGGCCACGGCTCCTTTTTCCAGCAGTCCAAGCTCTCCCGAGAGGAGGCCGTCACCGCCACCGACTGGGTGCGCAAGCACGTGGATCGGCGCACCATCGACCTGGGCGATCGCATGGACGATGTGCGTGAGCACATGTACGAGTTGGAGAAGGAAGGCAAGATCCTGATCCACCGCATCGGTGACCAGCACGAGCCCAAGACGGTCAAGACCCTGTTCGGCTGGGACAAGCAGATCCCCACCAAGCAGTTGTGGCACCACAAGTCCTGTGGTCAGTGCGGGAACATCCCCGGCTACCCCACCTCGCTATTGTGGTTCATGAACGAGTTCGGCTTCGTACCGGGCAAGGACTACCTGGACGAGACCGACCAGACCTCCTGCACCGCCTGGAACTACCACGGGTCCGGCATTGGCAACGTGGAATCCCTGGC
>JBHEOJ010000176.1:0-3207 GCA_046260855.1 Thioalkalivibrio sp. | reverse complement strand
CCCCCAATGGGCAACGCAAGCGCCAATTGATGCATCCGCATCCCCTCCCCCTCATCAATGCCAATAGATACATCCCCTCCCCGTCATGGGTGCCAATTGAGACATCCCCTCCCCCTCATGGGGGAGGGTTAGGGTGGGGGTGGTTTAAAGCCTTTCGCCTAACGCCTAACGCCTCCCCTTTACCCGGCCTTTTCCACCGGCAGGCCGGCGCTCTTCCATTCCGGGTAGCCGTCTTCCATGCGCCGGGCGCGGAAACCCTTTTCACGCAGGTTGTGCACGGCATCGTAGGCGAGCACACAGTAGGGGCCGCGACAGTAGGCGACTATCTCCCGCTTGGGGTCCAGCTGTCCCAGTCGGGTCTCCAGTTCCTCCAGGGGGATGTTCACGGCGCCGGGCACGTGGCCGGCACGGAACTCCGCCTCGGGACGCACGTCCACCACGGTAACCTCGCCGCTGCGGATACGTGCCAGCAGCTGATCCACAGGGATCGGTTCCATGGCGTCCCGGGGATCCAGGTGCTGGTGGACCAGGCGATCGACGTCGGGGAGATGGCGGCGCGCTACCTGGCGCAAGGCGTCCATGAGGGCGACCACGTCATCCCCCGCCAGGCTGTACAAGACCCGCTGCCCCTGACGCCGGGACTCCACCAGGCCCGCCTGGCGCAGCTGCTGCAGATGCTGGGAGGTGTTGGCCACGCTCTGGCCGCTCAGACCCGCCAGCTCATCCACGCCGCGGGACCCCTGGGCGAGGAATTCCAGCAGCTCCAGGCGGTTGCCGTGGCTCAGAGCCTTGCCCAGACGGGCGAACTGGGCCAGCAGCAGGTGCTTGATGTTCGGGCTTGACATAGGTTTATTAGAGCGCGAAACTGCCCCTTATGCAATATTCAATTGATTGATTGAATATTGCATAAGGGTGAGGAGAAAGGCGAGAAGCGAGAGGCGTGAGCCCTGTGTGCATCAGACCTGCCTCACCCCTGACGACTCACGCCTCACGTTTACAAGAGAGACTCCGCCATGACCGAATGGATCACCAGCAATGAAGCCGCCCTGCGGCTGGGTTTCTTCCTTGGCATCCTGGTGCTGATGGTCGGTGCCGAGGCGGCGTTGCCCCGGCGCCAGCGCATGCTCACCCGTCTGCAACGCTGGACCAGCAACTTAGGCATAGTGGTCATCAACACCGTGGTCCTGCGCCTGCTGTTCCCCGCGGCAGCGGTGGGCATGGCTCTGTTCGCACAGTCCGCCGGCTGGGGCATCTTCAATACCTTCCAGATCCCCTTCTGGTTCGCCGTGATCGTGTCGGTGCTGGTGCTGGATTTCATGATCTGGCTGCAGCACGTTATGGTCCACGCGGTGCCCGCCCTGTGGCGCCTGCATCGGGTGCATCACGCAGACCTGGATTTCGATGTCACCACCGGCCTGCGCTTTCATCCCCTGGAGATTATCCTGTCCATGGTGATCAAGTTCGGCGTCATTGCCCTGCTGGGGGCACCGGTGCTGGCGGTGATCCTGTTCGAGATCCTGTTGAACGCCACCTCCATGTTCAATCATAGCAACCTGCGTCTGCCCCTGGGCCTTGACCGTGTCCTGCGCTGGTTCGTGGTCACCCCGGACATGCACCGTGTCCATCACTCCGTGGACGACGATGAGACCAACTCCAATTTCGGTTTCAACCTGCCCTGGTGGGATCGTCTGTTCGGCACCTACAAGGCCCAACCCCGGGAGGGTCACGAGGCCATGACCATCGGCATCTCCACCTTCCGCGACCCGCGCCAGTGCGACGGTCTCAAGGGCATGCTGCTGATGCCCTTCGTAGGCAAGGTCACCGACTACGCCATTAACCGCCGTCAGTGGGAGAAATCTTCGTGAACAGCGGCAAGCTCTGGCTGCGCATCGGACTCGCCCTGCTGCTGCTGACGGGTATCGTGCTGGCAATCATGAACCGCGAGGCCTTCACCGTGGACGCCCTGGAGACACGGGTGGCCCACCTGGGCATCGCTGGCCCCTTGTTGTTCATGGCGATTTACGCCTTGGCAGCGGTGTTCTTTCTGCCTGGATCGGTGCTGACCCTCGCGGGCGGCGCCTTGTTCGGCCCCCTGTGGGGCACCCTCTACGCTCTGGTGGGCGCCACTCTTGGCGCTACCTTGGCCTTCCTGGTCTCCAGACATCTGGCCGGCCACTGGGTCCGTAAGCGCATGGGCGGTCGCCTGTCCACGCTGGTCAATGGCGTGGAGCGCGAGGGCTGGCGTTTCGTGGCCTTCACCCGGCTGGTACCCCTGTTCCCCTACAATCTGCTCAACTACGCCCTCGGCCTGACCCGCATCCGGCTGCTGCCCTATGTGCTGGCCAGCTTCGTGTGCATGGCACCCGGGGCCCTGGCCTACACCTGGCTGGGTTATGCGGGGAGGGAGGCGGTGACCGGCAGCGAAGACCTGATCCGCACGATACTCATCGCACTGGCGGTGCTAGCCGCCGCCATGTTCCTGCCCCGCCTGGTGACGCGTCTGCGAAGCGAGCCTGAACTCTCGATACAGGAACTCAAGGAGGCCCTGGCAGCGGACCGGGTCACGCTGCTGGATGTGCGCAGCCCCGAAGAATATGCCCAGGGGCATGTACAGGGTGCCGTGCCACTGCCCTTGGATGAGCTGCTGGGCGATCCAGAACGGGTAGCCGAGTCCAATGACAAACCCCTGGCCATCATCTGTCGCACCGACCAGCGTTCAGCCAAGGCCTGTCGGGCCCTGCATGGTGTGGGAGTCACGAACGCCCGGGTCGTGGCGGGTGGCGTCGAGGCCTGGACCCATGCGGGCCTGCCGCTAAGCCACTCAAAAATGGCGTGAACACGCATACGCAACACCCCGTCCCCTGGCTGACTGTGGTCATCCCGGTCCTCGATGAGGCGGGGGTCATCGATGAACTGCTAGGCCACCTCGCCCCGATGCGCACCCGGGGTTGTGAAGTCATCCTAGTGGACGGAGGCAGCCAGGACGGAACCCCGCAACGGGCAGGCGGAGGAGTGGATCGGATCATCAACAGCGAACGGGGCAGGGCCCGGCAGATGAATGCCGGTGCGGCCGTGGCCCGGGGTCAGGCCCTGTGGTTTTTACACGCCGATACCCGGATTCCCCTGGATGGCGACCAACGGATTCGCGACGCCCTCAAGACCCGGGCCTGGGGCCGGTTCGATGTACGACTCTCTGGCGAACATCCC
>JBHEOJ010000175.1:0-3380 GCA_046260855.1 Thioalkalivibrio sp. | reverse complement strand
TTGTGTGCTTGGCGGCTTTGCGAGAGATATCAATTCGGCGCTTGATAGGTCCGGCAGCAAGATGCCCAACCACTAAGCACACGAAAGCCACGAAGACACCAGGTCAAAAACCCTTCGTGTGCTTCGTGCCCTTCGTGGTGAAACTATCAGTTGATCAGCGAACGCCGAATACTACGATGGTCTTGCCGTGGGCGGTAATCAGGCCGCGCTCTTCCAGGTCCTTGAGCACGCGTCCGGCCATCTCGCGGGAACAGCCCACGATCTTGGCCAGTTCCTGTCGGGTGACGCGGATCTGCATGCCGTCGGGGTGGGTGAGGGCGTCGGGCTGCTGAGCTAGTTCCACCAGGGTGCGGGCGATGCGTCCGGTCACGTCCAGGAACGCCAGGTCGATGACCTTGCGGCTGGTGTCGCGCAACCGGATCGCCAGCTGGGAGGCCAGCAGGAACAGGATCTGCGGATCCTGCATGGCCAGTTCCAGAAACTTGGGGTAGTGGATCTCCGCCGTTTCAGTGGCGATGCGGGCGGTCACCCCGGCGCTGCGCGCCTGGGACGAGAAGATTCCCATCTCACCGAAGAACTGACCCGGGTTCAGGTAGGCCAGTACCATCTCGTGGCCTTCATCGTCCTCAATGGTGATGCTCACCGAACCCTGAATGATATAGTAGAGCGTGTCCGGTCGGTCTCCGGCGTGGACAATGGTGGAGCGCGCCGGGTATTGACGCCGGTGGCAATGGGAAAGGAACTTTTCCAAAGCGGGATCTTGCACGGGTTTTTGCCTTTGCAGGATGCTCATTGATAGGCCTCGATGGGGCAACCCTGTGTGATTTTCCATGGCGCGCCGGACCCTTGGGCCACTTACGCGCAACTTCCCAAGTATAAACGGGATTTTGCACAATGTTTGTGCCGGTTATCGGGTGAATCCCCCCTCTCCGGCGCGAATCAACATATCACGCGGGGCCAGAAATTGTTATGAAGGCGCGCATAAAGTGGCTTGACCACATGAGTTTCGTGGGCGAGACCGGCAGTGGCCATTCGGTGGTTATGGACGGTCCGCCGAGTTCCGGAGGCCGCGATCTGGGTCCCCGGCCTATGGAAATGCTCCTGCTCGGGCTGGGTGGCTGCACCTCTTTCGACGTGGTGATGATCCTGCAGCGCTCCCGCCAGGCCATCACCGGTTGCGAGGTGGAGATCGACGCGGAGCGGGCTGAGACCGATCCAAAGGTCTACACCCGCATTCATGTACATTTCATCGTAACCGGTCGCGGCCTGTCCGAGCGTCACGTGGAGCGGGCGGTGAAGCTGTCTGCGGAGAAGTACTGTTCCGCTTCTATCATGTTGGGCGCCATGGCCGAGATCAGCCATGATTTCGAGATCCGTGAGGCCTGCTCCGATGAAAACGCCGAGACGCCGGCGCAGGAGAATGCATGAGTGAGGTCAAGCGCCCGCCCGCCACGGCGGGCATGCGTCATCTGGCCCTGTTCGTTCAGGACATGGCCGCCAGTGAGCATTTCTACGGGGAGCTGCTGGGCATGCAGGTGGAATGGCGCCCGGATGATGAGAACGTTTATCTCACCTCGGGTTGCGACAATCTGGCCCTGCACGTGGGGCCGGTACAGGGCACCGACTCCCGGCTCGATCATCTGGGCTTCATCCTGCGTCGCATGGAAGACGTGGACCCCTGGTATGTATTCCTCAAGGGTCACGGCGTGCCCATGGACACCGCCCCGCGCACCCACAGGGACGGCGCCCGCAGCTTCTATTGCCGCGATCCCGAGGGCAATCGGGTGCAGATGATCTGGCATCCGCCCATCGCCACGGTCTGCGGCTGAGGCCGTCATGGCCCGTTCATCCCGCCCGCAGAAACTGTGCCGGTGATTGACTCAGGGGGCCATGACCCTACAATGCGAGTTTTTGCGGGAGACAGACCATTGGTGGCACGTCACAACAAGCGCATCAAGCTCCACGGTTTCAATAATCTCACCAAGAGCCTGAGCTTCAACATCTACGACATCTGCTACGCCCCCAGCGAGCAGCATCGTGGCGAGTACATCGAGTATATCGACGAGGCCTACAACGCCGAGCGCCTGACCCAGATCCTCACCGAGGTGGCCAACATCATCGGCGCCAACGTGCTGGATATCTCCCGCCAGGACTACGACCCTCAGGGCGCCAGCGTCACCATGCTGATCTCCGAGGAGCCCATTGCCACCGAGAAGATCGGTTATACCGAAGGCCCGGGCCCCGGCCCACTGCCCGAGACGGTTCTGGCCCATCTGGACAAGAGCCACATCACGGTACATACCTACCCCGAGAGTCATCCAGACGGCGGCATCAGCACCTTCCGGGCGGACATCGATGTGTCCACCTGTGGCCGCATTTCACCCCTGCGGGCATTGAACTTCCTGATTCACAGCCTGGAGTCCGATATCGTCATCATGGACTACCGAGTGCGTGGCTTCACTCGGGACATTCGCGGCAAGAAGCACTTCATCGACCACAAGATCAATTCCATCCAGAACTTCCTGTCCAAGGACACCCAGGACCGCTACCAGATGGTGGATGTGAACGTCTACCAGGAGTACCTGTTCCACACCAAGATGCTGATCAAGGAGTTCGACATTGATCAGTATCTGTTTGGTCTGGGCAAGGAAGACTATTCCGCCAAGGAGCTCAAGCGCATCGAGCGCCTGCTGCAAAGGGAGATGGCAGAGATCTTCTACGGGAAAAACATCACCAAGGTGTAGAGGGGAGGACAGGACGTCCGAAATGGTGGGGTGAGGGGGGTTTGAGGGCGCTTCGACGTTTCGAGTGCAACAGCCGAAAGATGCGTCCCCTTTGGAATCAGCAACACGTAGGAGCCCAGCCCTCTGGGCGAGTTTCTCACCTCCCCCCGGGCTTGGCCTTCGCCCAGAGGGCTGGGCTCCTACGGGGAGCGGGCCGATCTTCGTGTCCGGTCCCTGGCCGTCTTCATATCCAGTACGCCGTGCGTGTCATCAATTTAGACACCGCCGGCATCATCACCTTTTTCACCAGCCACGGCAGTTCGGCGCCCCCCAGGTCCATGGCCTTGGCGCCATGGTGGATCTCGTCTTCCCGCATCTGGCCGACCACCGCCCGGGAACGGGCATCGGTCTCGGGCAGGGTGTTCAGGTGTTCATCCAGGTGGTGTTCCACCTGCCGTTCCGTCTCGCCCACAAAGCCCAGGCTCCAGCGATCACCGGCGATGCCGGCCACCGCGCCCAAGGTGAATGAACCAGCATACCAGAGCGGGTTGAGATAACTCTTGTGTACGCCCAGGGCGTCCATGCGTGCCTGGCACCAGCGCAGGTGGTCATTCTCCTCCTCGGCCGAGCGTTCCATGCTCTCCCGCACTGCCGGGG
>JBHEOJ010000174.1:3367-3728 GCA_046260855.1 Thioalkalivibrio sp. | reverse complement strand
GGCGGAGACTGATGGAAGGCATGTGTTTTATCTCGAGTTACGAAATGTATTACGTAATGTAGTTCTGTTTCGTGCTATCCGCAAGTGGGAGGTCAGCCGGTATGGAAGAACAGCAGGATGAATCGGATGAATCGGGTCGGACCGAGGTAACTAACTGATTATTCTATGTAAAGATTCCAATAATCGCGTGTAATCTGGCTTTAAAGCGGGTGTTTTTGTCCTCAAATGGACGTTATAAGGTGAGGGTTGTGCTGCGTGAATTGCGATTTCCTGCCGGGCTATGCAGTCGCGCGATGCTCGAGGTCTCTCGGCCTGTCTCGCTTGCTCATGGAGCGGCGCATGGCTGCCTGTTAACGGCGGG
>JBHEOJ010000174.1:0-3357 GCA_046260855.1 Thioalkalivibrio sp. | reverse complement strand
CCCGCCCTACGGCTATGCATCTCCTTCCACAGATGGCGCGAGATGGGCCGAGTGACCACAATTATTCGCGATCATTGGTGCAATATTCGGGCTAGCCCCGAACCCCTGACAGACTGCTCACGGCCGGTAGGCCGCCTCCACGGTCTCGGGGGTCAGGATGCCTTCAATACGCCGGATTCCCGGGGCGACGATCCGTTCCGCATACAGGGCCTCGACGCCCTTGGTTGCCAGCTTGTGGCGTGCCTCTTCCAGATCGGCCTCCCGATGGATTGCGGCTACCTGACGCCGCTCTGCGGGGATACTGAGCAGGTCGAGGGTTTCTTCTTCGCTGTCCCGCGCGGCACGTAACAAATCCACAGCCGCGAGCAGAGTAATGGGGCGGCCCTCTTCGTCGGCAAGGACCCAGCGAGGTCCGTCTGCCAGCAACTCTTCTACCTGCTCGCGGGGAAATTGCCTGGAGGCACGCACAAAGCTGCGGTCCATGACGCTGGCAACACCGATGCGTCGCAGTGCCGCCATGACGGGATTGTTGCGGTAGTCCAGGCCACGGGTACGCAGGAGCGAGCGAAAGATCGACGGCGTACCGAACAGCTCGGAACTGGTCAGGCTGGCGGTGACGATGACCAGCATGCCCGGAAAGATGATGCCCGGGTGGCCGGTCAGCTCCATCATGGCCGTCAGGGCGGCCAGCGGTGCCTGCAGGGTGGCGCCCATCATCGCCCCGAGTCCGAGCAGGGCATAGAACCCCACCCCGGCAGAGTGCTCGGGGGAGATGTACATCGAGACCACACCCAGGAAACCGCCCAGCATGGCGCCGATGACCAGGGTGGGCCCGACCACGCCGCCGGGGATACCCAGGGCCACGGCGGAAGAGGTGGCCAGCAGCTTGAATACCGCCACGCCGAACAACACCCCCAGCCCCAATTCCCCCACCAGCGCCGCATTCACACTGGCATAGCCGATACCCATGACCTGGGGAAACGCCAGGGCGCACAGGCCCACGATCACGCCGGCCAGCGTGGTGCGCAGCAGGAAATCGTGTCGGGCGAAATAGCCGGCGGTCAGACGGGTTAGCTGGATGAAGCCGGCGGAGAAGGCGCCGATCACGCAGCCGAGTAGCAGGATGTAGGGCAACTCCAGCAGTGAGTTGAGTTCGTGCAGGGGAATTGAAAAAACCGGATCGGAGCCGAATACGGCGACCGATACCAGGGTGGCCGCCACAGCGGACAGGATCACCGGGATGAAGCTTGCCAGTGAGTAATCCAGCATCACCACTTCCAGGGCGAAGATCACGCCGGCCAGGGGGGTGTTGAAGGAGGCGGCGATGGAGGCAGCGGTACCGCAGCCGACCAGGGTACGCTGGCTGTTGTTGGGCAGGCGCAGATGACGTCCGAGCAGGCTGCCGGCGGCTGCGCCGAGATGTACGCCGGGGCCTTCACGCCCCACGGACTGGCCGCTGATGATGGCCAGCGCCCCTCCCGTGAACTGCAGCAGCAGGCCGCGCAACGAAAGGTGTCCCTGGTGATAGGCCAGACGTTCCATGACGTGGATGATGCCCACCACATGCTGTCCCCTCGCGAACAGCTTGAACACCACACCAATGGCAATCGCGCCGATCACCGGCAGCAGGAAACGTTGCCAGGGTGGCAGCCCTGCGTAGTTTTCCTCGCCGCCCGCCGGCAGCAGCGCGATCTGACCGGACTCGATGATCCAGAGAAAGGCGACAATCAAACCGCCTGCCACGAATCCGGTCAGCGCCCCCAGGACAGAGAGCTGTATCAGCGCGTCGGGGCGGGAGAGATGCAGGCGCAGGTTCTCCATGGCCGCATCAATGCGACGGAGTATGCGGCGATTCCATTTCCATTCGGCCATGGGGCCATTATGCCAAAGCCGCTCACCGCGCACAGGTGAACCATGATCCAAGGGCTGGAAATGGCACATCTTCCCTGGGTGCCTGTATGCTTTGAGCTTTCCCGGAGCGTGATGTCGTCGCGGTTCAAGACGGGAAACGGAGGTGTCCTGATGAAACGATCCACAATGATCCGACTGTTTGGAATCCTTGTCTGGTGTCTGTCCGCCCAGGCCCTGGCCCATCACGGCTGGAGCAGCTACGACAATCAGAATGAACAGACCCTCACCGGCACGGTGGTCTCCGCGGTCTTCGAGTGGCCCCATGCGGAGGTGGTGATCGACACCGGTGAGAAGCAGTGGCATGTGGTGCTGGCACCCCCCACCCGTACCCGCGCCCGGGGTCTGCTACCTGAACGGGTCATCGAAGGCGCCACGGTGACCGTGGTGGGCTACCCCCACCGAAGCGAAGCAAACGAACTGCGTGCCGAGCGCATCATCGTCGGTGACGACAGCATCGAGCTGCGCTGATGCTTGAGCACGGCGCGCAGGCACCGGCCCTGCTGGTGTGGCTGGAGGCCAGTGCCCTGGGCCGCGGGATGCGCGAGTCTCTGTGGCTCTACCCCACGGTGGAGATCCTGCACATCCTGGGCTTCGCTGTCCTGATCACCTCGGTGCTGCTGTTCGATCTGCGCGTGTTGGGTCGCCAGCGTCACCTGGCGCTGGACGAGATGGGCGGCCTGCTGTTGCCGGCGGCCTGGGTCGGGATTGGCCTGGCCCTGCCCACCGGCCTCATGCTGCTGGCGACCCAGGCCACCGCCATCGGCATGCAGCCGGTGTTCTGGGTCAAGCTGGGGCTGATTGCTTTCGCGGGTCTCAACGCCCTGCTGTTTAATCAAGGCTGCCTGCGTTACCTCTATCGCTGGAATCGGCGCGTGTCTGCCCCTTGGCGGGCCCAGGCCGTGGCCGGGATCTCCCTGCTCACCTGGCTCGGCGTGCTGGTCAGCGGCCGGCTGATTGCCTATCTTTGAGGCCATGCGACTCCCAAGCGGAAAACCCTGATGCCCCTGATCCAAAGCCCGCCCCGATCCGTCGCCCTGGCCATGACCGGCGCCTCCGGCGCCCAGTACGGGCTGCGCCTGTTGCAGTGCCTGCTGGACTCGGATATCCAGGTCTCCTTGATGCTGTCCCGTCCCGCCCAGGTGGTGCTGGGCATGGAGACGGATCTGGCCGTGCCTGGGCGCCCCCGTGAGATCGAGCGTTTCTTCACGGAGCGTTTCGGCGCAAAGCCGGGACAGCTGCGGGTCTACGACCGGGAGCAGTGGACCGCCCCGGTGGCCAGCGGTTCCTCGCCGCCGGATGCCATGGTGGTCTGTCCCTGCACCACCGCCACCCTGTCTGCGGTGGCCACCGGCGCCAGCCGAAGCCTCCTGGAGCGTGCGGCGGACGTGGTGCTCAAGGAACGCCGGCCGCTGATCCTGGTGGTGCGCGAGACGCCATTCTCAGAGG
>JBHEOJ010000173.1:3409-3798 GCA_046260855.1 Thioalkalivibrio sp. | reverse complement strand
GTGTGGTGCACGATGCAGACCAGTTGCGCCAAGTGATCTGGAACCTGGTGCTCAATGCTATCCAGGCCATGCCAGAGGGGGGTTGGCTCACGGTCAACACCCGTGCCAAGGGTGATCGCGTGCGGTTCATCGTGCAGGACAGCGGGCAGGGTTTTCCGCCTCAGTTGCTGTCGTTCGCTACCGAGCCCTTCTATACAGGACGTAAAAACGGCATCGGTCTAGGGCTGGTTATCGTACAGCGTATCCTCTCTCAACACGGTACGCGCCTGGAGATCGACAGCGGCGAAGGACAGGGAACACGTATGAGTTTTGAGCTGGACATGGGATAGATGATGTCGACAATCCTGATTGTAGATGACGAATTCTCGGTGCGTAGAACCCTGAGCATG
>JBHEOJ010000173.1:0-3399 GCA_046260855.1 Thioalkalivibrio sp. | reverse complement strand
GGGTGGATGTGCTGGTTACCGACATGCGACTGGGTGACGACTCTGGCACGAGCCTGCTTGAATACCTGCGCGAGCAGGGCAGCGACACGGGCAGCATTGTCATGACTGGCTTCGGCTCTATCGAAAGCGCGGTCGATGCCATGCGCCTCGGGGCCTTTGATTACCTTACCAAGCCCGTAAATCCGGATGAGCTAGCGCTTCGGGTGCGCAAGCTGCTCGAACAGCGTTCGCTGCGCGAAGAGGTCATGAGACTGCGTGATCAACTAGCAGGGCAATCTCAGTTAGCCCACGTGGTGGCGAAAAGCCAGGCCATGCGGAACATCCTACGAGTAATCGAGCGCATCCGGCAGCGCGACATTCCGGTTCTCATCACCGGCGAAACGGGAACCGGGAAGGAAGTGCTGGCAACCGCGCTTCATGAGACCAGCACTCGAGGCGAAAAGCCGTACATAACAATCAACTGTGCCACGCTGCCAGAGGATCTTCTGGATTCGGAACTGTTCGGCCACATGAAGGGTGCATTCACAGGAGCCGTGAGCAATACCAGGGGCCTGTTTCAACAGGCCGACGGAGGAACGCTGTTCCTGGATGAGATCGGTGATATCAGTCCCCGGCTTCAGGCCAAACTACTGCGTGTCTTGCAGGAGGGGGAGATTCGCCCCCTGGGTGGTGAGAAAACACTCACCGTGGATGTGCGCGTCATCGCTGCGACCAACCGGGACCTGGGGGCCATGGTCCGCACAGGCGAGTTCAGGGAGGACTTGTTTTTCCGCCTCAATGTGCTGCCGATCCACATTCCGCCCCTGCGCGACCGCCGGGAGGATATTCCCGCGCTGACGGAGATATTCGTGATCCGCGTGCGTTCGCAGCATGATCGGCCGGACCTGGGTCTGAGCCCTGACGCTATCCGGAAACTGGTGGGCTATGACTGGCCCGGCAATATACGCCAGCTTCAGAACGTGATCGAACGCAGCTTCGCTCTGCATCCAGGATCCCTACTTCACGCTGAACAAGTCCTCATCTCAACTGGGTCCGGCGCAGGACCTGCTGATGATCCCGAACATTTGCTGCCGCTCGCCCAGGTAGAGCGGCGCCACATCCGTCGCGTTCTGGCCGCGCACAACGGCAACCAGATGGCGTCTGCCCGCGTTCTGGGCATAGGACGGTCCACGCTGCGGCGAAAGCTGGAGGAGGACGAGTGATTCAATTTGATACAGGGCAGCGCCTTTTTGAAACGGTTTGCTCCGGGACGATGACGTCAAGTCACTGAATCCATTGATAGGCCATGAAATGGCATCGAGATTGCACTTCCCTTACTGCGGCCCAAAATACATACCGCCTGGAAATACTCGTCAACTACTGAAGGAATACTTAAATGTCCCTGATAAAGTCGCTCATGTTTGCCTGCCTGCTGATTCTCCCTGTGTCCGCCATTGCGGATCAGGCCCCCTCACCATACGGCAAGGCCAAGACCAACATGCACGAGTATGCGAAGATCGATACCGTGTTCGACGTGAACTACGAGGACCCTAACCAGCTCAATACTTTGTACTTCTTCGTTCGCAACACCTCGCGGGCACTGGGTGGCAAGGTCGTCGTGGTGACACACGGGCCGGAACTGCGCGCTTTTGCCCGTGAGAACTACGCCAAGTATCAGGGCGCCATGGATCGCATGGCGGAGCTGTCCAATGAAGGTGTGGAATTCCGCATGTGTAACAATGCTATGAAGGCAGCCGGCTACGAGGCCGAGGACATGCACGGGTTCGTCACGATCGTGCCCGCCGGTTTCCCGGAAGTCGCCGCCCTGCAGGCCCAGGGGTACCAGTACGTCAATCCGCTGCCGCTGCCGGTGCGCGACGTGCGTTATCTGGAGCGTCCTGAACTGAAGAAGCAGTAATCAACCGGCACAGGCCCCGGTCTTGTTGTAATGCGGCCCCGATCTCCGGGGCCGTTTCATTTAATCGGTGTGCTTCTGCCATTAAGCGCAACCGGTCCACCCGGCAATCGCAACATTGGCGTTATCCGAAGTGGGGTATATGCGATGTACAACAAACTGGATTGGATGATCATCGCGTTGATGGTGTCAAATAACGTGGTCCGACCACGGTAACCGCATGATAAATTGAGACAATACTTGAAAAAAGGGGTGTTTTTCGCCCTTAAAGCCGCAATTTTAGCCACCAAACTGCCGTTCTAAGGCAGGGTAATCCCCCAATAAAGGAAAAGGTGACAGATTTATTTTTGCAGTGGCGTCACTGGGTGTGCAATGCGTGACCCCGGGAATGTGGGTCTTTGACAGATACGTATAACTCTTTGTTCGTGCCGACGCCCTAGACAGCGCAGATAAACCGTGTCAGAGAGCAATGTCTACTGATATCAGCAACAATTGCTTTCTCACCCAGGTTTACAAGCCAGATCCTTCACAGACCTCAAGTCACGGATATCCAGGACAGTCCATGCGCCGCTGCATGCGCTGCCACCACTGGTACCCGACCCATGCCGCACCGAGCAGGTACGGCACCCCACCTGGAACCCACATGATCAGCCCCGCCAGTTGTTGATCGGCGAGATCCCGTGCTTCGACATAGAGCGGGTTGGCCGCGAAACTCAGGAGCGCCCCCAGGAATCCCGTGTGTATCAGGGTGAACAGTAGGGCCAGAAAGGCCCAGGGCGCGCGGCGTGATGCACCGTATAGCACGGACCACCAGAACAGGCCGGCCGTGATGAGAAAGCTGAAATGCGCCAGGAGGTGCCACCAGGGGTTCTCCACGGCTGCGGTGTAGAAACGTGGCATGTGCCAGAACCAGATCACGATGCCGTGCAGGAAGGCACAAGCCATCGGATGGCGCACTAGGAGCAGCAACGGTCGCCATAGCACGGGCGTGAGCGGGCGGCTGGCGGTGATCAGCTGGGGCAGCGGGCGGCTCAGGACCCACAGGGGCGCGATGACCCCCATCAGGAGCATGTGCTGGGTCATGTGAGCCGCCGTACCGGTCTTCGCCCATTCGTCCAGCGGTCCCAGGAGCGTCCCCAGGCAAAGCAGGGCCGTGGCATGGAACAGCACGGTCTGCCAGCGGCGTGGTCTGACGCGGCGTGCCCCGAGGAGGTAGGTTGCCCAGAGCAGACCCAGCAGCGTCAGCGTCAGCCAGGCCGATACGCGTTCTAGCCCGTTAGCCGCCAGCGGGCTGTGGGCCAGCGCCGGCAGACTCAAGCCCGACAGCAGGATGAAGACCGCTATAGCGGCCCTAGCAGGCTGTTGAAAAAATCTCCGGTGGATGCCAGGCAAGGCGGAAAGCGGCGAAAAAGAGCAGTGTACATGGGCGTACATGAGCCCAGGTCGCTTAGACGCTTTGAGCCGCTTTCCAACGCAGCATGGCGCCGCCCGAGACTTTTTCAACA
>JBHEOJ010000172.1:0-3815 GCA_046260855.1 Thioalkalivibrio sp. | reverse complement strand
GATTTGCGCCTTGATAGCACGAATTTGAGCGCCCAATATTACGCACTCAGAATAATTAGAGGTGCCCTGAAATTCATGTACCCCGACGGCCTGCGGGGTGGGGTTTGGCTATACTGCCGGCCATGACACGACTCGGCTCCTACTGGCGCCCCCTGCTGGCCATCCTGCTGATCGCCTATTTGGGCACAGGCCTCTATCACAGCATCAAGGCCCTGCCCGATGGCATCAGTGTCGCCACACCGCTGCGGGCCGCCTCAGGGCTTCACTTTCTCGCCGATTACACCTTCCAGGATGCGCAACAGCAGCGGCGCAGCGAACAGGTCATCTTCGACGAAATCCTCTCACTCATCGGCCAGGCCCGCCGGCTGGTGGTGCTGGACATGTTCCTCATCAACGACTTCGCCGGCGAGGCCAGCGGCACCCAGCGGCGTTTATCGGCGGAGGTGACAGAGGCCCTCATCCAGCGCCGCCACGAAGTGCCCGAACTCCAGGCGGTGCTCATCACGGATCCGTTCAACACCCTCTACAACGGCGTCGAGGCCTCCCACCTGCGGCGACTGGAACAGGCCGGCATCCAGGTCATCATCACCGACCTGGATGCCCTGAGGGCCTCCAATCCCAGCTGGACCGCCCTGTGGCGACTCTGCTGTCAGTGGTTCGGCAACTCTCCAGGCGGCGGCTGGCTGCCAAGCCCCGTGGGTCCGGAGCAGGTGGGGCTGCGCACCTACCTTACTCTGCTCAACTTCAACGCCAACCACCGCAAGACCCTGGTGGTGGACCAGGGGGAGACCTGGGTGGGCCTGGTCACCTCCGGTAACCCCCATGACGCCAGCAGCGCCCATGACAACGTGGCGCTGCGCTTCTCGGGGGAGGCGGCCCTGGATCTGCTGGAGACAGAGCGTGCCACGGCCCGGCTGTCGGGCACGGATCTGCCTTACGTATCACTGTCCGGGCCCTCACCACCGACCGCAGAGGCCGGGCGCCTGCAGATCCTCACCGAGGCGCGCATCCGCGATGCCCTGATCGCGGCCATCGACTCCGCCCTGGCGGGCGATGAACTGCGCGTGGCCGTGTTCTACCTCGCCCACCGGGGCGTGGTGCAGGCCCTCAAGGCCGCCATGGAACGAGGTGTTGAACTGCGCGTGCTGCTGGATCCCAACGAGGATGCCTTCGGGCGCAAGAAGAACGGCATCCCCAATCGCCAGGTGGCCCTGGAGCTGGTGGAGGCCGGCGTACCACTTCGCTGGTGTGACACCCACGGAGAACAGTGCCACTGGAAATTCCTGCTGCTCACCCGGGCCACCGGCGAGGCAGAGCTGATCCTGGGCTCCGCCAACTTCACCCGCCGCAACCTGGACGACTACAACCTGGAGACCAGCGTGCGCCTGCTGGCTCCGGCCGACACCCAGACCATTCGGGAGGCCACGGCGTGGTTCGAGCGCTACTGGCACAATGAACCGCAGCGCCACTTCTCCGTGCCCTACGAGGCCTATGCCGACCCCTCACGGCTTCGCTACTGGCGCTACCGATTCATGGAGGCGAGTGGCTGGTCCACGTTTTGACGGCTTCGCAGTTCAACTCCGGTAGGTTGGGTGAGCCACGCGAACCCCAACAGGGGTGATGGATGAGGCTACGCCCATTGGGGTTCGCGTGGCTCACCCAACCTACCCCACAATTGACAGCAACCCCGGCCGGGGTAACACTCACCCCATGAACGACAACTTCGTCATGGCTCAACGTCTGCGTACCTGGCTGCATGTCCGGGAACGCCTGCGCGCGCCCTGCGGAGTGAGCTGACACCGAAACAACACCGCTCATCCGCATCCACCCCGAAGGGGCCGCAGGCATTCACCTGCGGCCCCTTTTTTGTTTGTTCCACCCACCCTTCAAGGAGGCGCAAAAACACCATGTCCGTCCCGGTCGCCTATCTGGGCGTGATCCTCATCTGGGCCACCACCCCGCTTGCCATCCAGTGGAGCGGCGACGGCCCCGGCTTCCTGTTCGGCGTGACCGCGCGCATGGCCATCGGCGCAGTCCTGGCGCTCGGCTTTGCGCGACTGATGGGGGTCCGAGTCTGGCGACGTGAGGCCCTGACCACCTACGCCGTGGTGGGGCTCGGGATCTACGGGGCCATGCTGTCCACCTATTGGGCGGCGCAGCAGATTCCCTCGGGATGGATCTCCGTGGTGTTCGGGCTTACGCCTATCACCACCGGCGCCCTGGCCATGCTCTGGTTGCCAGGCCAGGGTCTGACCCTCATACGCCTGAGCGGCGCCCTGGTGGGGTTGACCGGGCTGATGGTGATCTTCGGCGGTGGTGCGGCGCTGGATGAACGGGCGGTGCTGGGCATCGGCGCCGTAGCACTGGCCACCCTGATCCACTCGGCCAGTTCCATTTGGACCAAGCGCCTAGGATCGGGGCTCACCCCTTTGGCGGTGGTGGCTGGCGGCCTGGCGTTTTCGACGCCCATATTCGTGATCACCTGGGGGGTGTTCGACGGCGCCTGGCCGGTGGATCTGCCGCAACGGGCCCTGGGCTCGATCCTCTACCTGGGCCTGGTCGGCTCGGTGATCGGCTTCTCGCTGTTCTACTACGTACTGGGGCGGGTGGATGCAACCCGGGTGGCCCTGATCACCCTGGTCACGCCGGTGGCGGCGCTGGGCCTTGGCCATGTCTTCAACGGCGAGCCCCTGGACCCGCACATCCTGTCGGGAGCGGCACTGATCCTCACGGGGCTGGTGCTGTTTGAGTTCGGCGATCGTGTGAAACGCCTGTGAAACCCGGGCTCAGGCGGCGGATGACGCTGAGTGGATCCACGGGGGGCGCTTGGCGGCGCCCCCCGTGCGGGGACTTACTTGAGGGCGTCACGCACCCGTTCGAGCCTGGCCTTCACCTCGCCGGCCAGCTCGTGGATGCCGGGCTGCTCAACCAGATCCAGCACCGCCTGGGGATCCATGAAGGCCACGGTGACGGTGCCGTCCTCCTCCTCGCGCACCACCACGTTGCAGGGCAGCAACAGGCCGATGTCCGGCTCGGCGGTAAGCGCCTGGTTGGCCAACCCCGGGTTGCAGGCGCCGAGGATCTTGTAGGGGCGCTTGTCCAGGTCCAGCTTGGTCTTCATCACCGCCTTCACGTCGATCTCGGTGAGCACGCCAAAGCCCTCCTCCTTGAGCGCCGCCGTCACCTGGGTCACTGCGTCGTCGAAACTGCCTGAAACCTGTTTGCTGAATCCGTACATGGGAGTACCTCTATCTGCAGAATGGCTGGACTGAAATGTTTTCAAGGAAGCGTGCTAAGCATGATAACGCAGGTGTACTGGACCTTGCGCCTTCAGGACTGGAGGGTATCAATCTGATTCACAGTGGTGACTATTCTACTCGCCCCTGCACCGACATCGAATTAAGACGCCGCAAGGCGGCCATCACACGCGTTTAAGAACGCGACGACCCTGCCAATCGATAGCTGATAACTATCTTTAACATAAATATTATTATCTATATAAATCAACCAAGCCTGATCTAGAGTAGTGCCTGCGCTGTCAGATTTCACACACAAACAGCAATCAGGAGGAATAGATGTCCGTACAAGACACCAAGACAACCGGGAAATGCCCGGTGATGCACGGGGCGAATACGTCCATGGGCACATCGAACATGGACTGGTGGCCCAATGCGCTGAATCTCGACATCCTGCATCAGCACGACACCAAGACCAATCCGATGGATGGGGATTTCTCCTACCGTGAGGCCGTCAAGTCGCTTAATTTTGATGCAGTCAAGCGGGACGTTGAGGCGCTGATGACCGACAGTCAGGAC
>JBHEOJ010000171.1:0-3870 GCA_046260855.1 Thioalkalivibrio sp. | reverse complement strand
GGTTATTTCTCCCACTGTACTGAGGACATGCCAGGGGGTCAATTACTTCCCCCCTTCCGTCCGCTTGCTCGGCGGTCCCGATTAAGAGGACACACGCGAGCCGCCAGGGTTTGTCGGTCGGGAAATCTCCGCCAGGTGAGGTCGGCGTCTGGAATTCGGGGATCAGGAGCCATTGGTAAATCGCACGGGAATGGCCGCTCCGGGTCGGCAAGAGACAACTGATGACCGCTGGTGGCCGGTGGCCAGCCCTGAGCCGCCGTCCGGTCCTTCGGAACCAAAGTCCGCACAGACCCAGGCTGCGGACACTCCCCCCATACTGAGACGGCCTTGGTGGGACGCTTGGAGGTCCCCTGGCCACCTTAAAGAAGTGACTCCGAAGGATCCCTGCAAGCTAACTGCCTTCGAGCGCCTGTTCCAGATCAGCAATCAGGTCCTCCACATCCTCCAGGCCCACCGACAGTCGCAGCATGGCATCACTGATGCCGCGGCGCGCCCGCTCTTCCGGCGGCAGCCCATGATGGGTGGTTGTGCATGGCTGGGTGACGAGGCTCTCGGCACCGCCCAGACTGGGCGCCAGGACGAACAGCTGCAGGGCATCGGCCACCCGGGTGGCCGATGCCCCGCCGCCTTTCACCTCGATGGTGAGCATGCCGCCAAAACCCTGCATCTGCCGGGCCGCCAGGTCGTGGCCTGGAAAGTCGGGCAGGCCCGGGTACAGCACCCGTTCCACCCGGGGATGACGCGTCATGGCTTCGGCAATGGTCTGGGCCGAGACATTCTGCTGCTGCACGCGCACTGACAGGGTGCGTAGGCTGCGGGCCAGCAATGCGGCCGTTTCCGGGGCGATCATCGATCCCAGGTTCTTGCGCCAGTTCCACACGGGCATCAGCAACTCCCGGGCCCCCATCAAGGCACCGGCAGTGAGGTCGCTGTGCCCACCCAGGTACTTGGTGGCACTGTGCACCACAAGATCCGCCCCCAGGGCCAGGGGTTGCTGATTCACCGGGGACGCAAAGGTGTTGTCGATGGCCACCAGGGCACCATGGGCATGAGCCCGCTCGGCAATGGCGGGGATATCGAATAATTCCAGGGCCGGGTTGGTGGGGGTCTCGAAGAAGACCATTTTGGCCCCATCGGCCAGCAGCGCATCCAGCCGATCCAGTTCGTGCCCGAGGATCAGGTGCGTCTTGATACCCAGCGGGGGCAACTGACTCTCCAGAAGTTCCAGGGTGCCGCCGTAGGCGTCGCCAATGCAGATGATGCCTTCGCGACCGTGGGTCAGGAACAAGGCGGTCTCTGCCGCCATGCCCGAGCAGAACGCCCAGGCCATCTCCGCGCCTTCCAGGCCGGCCAGGGTCTCCTCCAGGGCAAAGACGGTGGGATTCATGCCATAACGGGTGTACAAGCTGCCCGGTTTATGGCCGTCCACCACATCGAGCAGATCGGCGGTGGAGTCGAATCCGAACGTGGTCGTGTTGTAGATGGGGGTGTGGGGGCTCCCTTGTGGATCCCGGCTGGACACTCCGTGAATGGCGCGGGTGGCCATGCCTTGGCGACGTGAGGTGGACATAACAACTCCAGGGTTTTCGGAAATGAGCTTGAATTTCAAAGGGGCTAGAAGCGGTCTTCAGCCCCCCCGGTCACGGGTGAAGCGGTCGCTCGAAGAGGCAAAAATTGAAGTGCTGCACGGCACCGGTGGGTGTGGTGTGATGCTCGCTGGCGTGCCGAACCAGTCGCAGATCTTCGCCCAGCGCCGCGTGAAGAGTCTCGGGCCCGTAGCGCATCACCGGCAGACCACTGCAGCGCTCCGGGCCCGTATCTGCGAACGTGGCCATGATCACCCGTCCACCGGGGCGCACACTTTGTTGCAGGCGTTCCACATAGGCCTGGCGGTGCGATGGGTCGGTAAGAAAATGAAACACGGCGCGGTCATGCCAGAGATCGAAACGCGCCGGGGGGAGATCGGCCTCGGTGATGTCCTGCGCCAACCAGGAGACCCTGCCACCCATATCCCCCAGACGGGCCTTGGAAGTCTCAAGGGCCTGCTGAGATAGATCCATCACCGTGAGATCGTCGTGCCCTGCCGCCAGCAATTCATCCACCAGGCGGGAAGTCCCGCCCCCCACATCGATGATGCTGGCGGAGGGTGGCAGGTTCAGTTGCCTTATCCAGTCCAGCGACAATCCCCCGCCCTGCTGAAACCAGCTGAGCGAATCACTGGACCGGGTGGCGTAGACTTCATCCCAATGGGCTCTGTCAGGCATGGCGGTGACTCCTGGGTTCGTGTTCAGTGGGTGAGGTTGCGTCGCGGGATTCCAGTGGCAGACCGGCTGCCTGCCATTCCGAGACGCCGTCGCTGAGCTTGTGGGCCCGATACCCCAGGCGCCGCAGCAGGGCCACGGCCTCGTCGGATAGCACGCAAAACGGCCCACGGCAGTAGGCCACGATCTCCCGGTCCACCGGCAGTTCGGCCAGCCTGGCCTCTATCTCCGCCAGGGGGAGTGAGCGGGCAAAGGGCAGATGGGCCGTCTGGAACTCCTCCGGCGGACGCACATCGATCACCACCACCTCCCCCTGGCGCGCCTGGGCCAGCAGATCGGTCCGGTTGCGGGAGTCCAGTGTTGCCATGGCACCCGACATCTGTTCGAGGGTGGCCCGCAGCTCCAGCAGGTGCTGCTCGGCAACGGAACGCACCATCACATTCAGGGAGGCCACATCCTGGCCGGAAAGGCGATAGAAAATGAAACGCCCCTGTCGGCGGGGCATGACCAGGCGATCTTCCTTGAGCACCCTTAGGTGGGCGCTGGCCAGCTTGATGTCGATGCCCGCCTCTTCCGCCAGGCAATCCACCGATTTCTCCCCCTGCGCCAGGAGGTCCAGGATCTCCAGACGCTTGGGGCTGGAGAGCGCCTTGCCGATGCGAGCCACCTGCTCGTAGAGCAGGTCCTGAAGGGTGCGATGGATCTGGGTCATGAGGCCTTCTTTTAACACGAGGACTTTTTGTAATACACTCTAACGATCATTAGACAATAAGCCTTGACATCAATCAACCAGAATACCCGGAGTGGACATGCACAAAGACTGGAATCAGACCGTGAAGCAACTGGGCGGACTCATGCAGCAAGTGGGCAGTGGCATCCCGGAGGTCGCCAAGGCCTTTGGGGCCCTGGACAAGGCCGCGTCCCAGGAGGGAGCGCTGTCTTCCAAGCATAAGGAACTGATGGCCCTGGCCATCGGCATCGCCCTGCGTTGCGACGGCTGCATCGCCTTTCATACCAAGGCAGCCATCAAGCACGGCGCCACCCGGGAGGAAGTCATGGAAACCATCGGCCTGTCCATCTACATGGGCGGCGGCCCGTCCTATGTCTATGGGGCCCAGGCGCTGGAAGCCTTCGATCAGATGAGTGGGTGAGCGGGAAAGTCATCGTCTGTTGTTTCCCGCCCCTGATCGTTGATCACCACCTGATTCGAAGCAGGCTATTCCCCCGCTGAGGGATTCGGTGCAGTGGCAATATGCCCTGGCCATGCTTGATTTCTTGCAGAACCATCGAATACCGTCCATGAGGGCATGCGCACACTCACGCCAGAAGTTGGGGGGCGACCCCAAGGACGATGACCGGAACTGAGGGGCATGGGCTCCGCACGGGGTGACCCATCCGGGTCGACCGGCCTCACTCTTCATCGCCATCAACGATCTGAAACACGCACGGGAGGTACCATGGAAACCACGCCACTGAAGGGCAGCCCTTTCGAGGCCTCGCGCATTGCCCTGGGCACCTGGGCCATCGGTGGCTGGATGTGGGGTGGTACGGACGACGAGACCTCCATCCGCACCATCCATGCCGCCCTGGACCAGGGCATCAACCTCAT
>JBHEOJ010000170.1:3820-4086 GCA_046260855.1 Thioalkalivibrio sp. | reverse complement strand
GATAAAGACTTCGTTTCGGCATGAAACTTCTCCCTTGTGATCGACGCCGGGCGGCGGTGCGGGCACCGCCGCCCGGCGTCGATCACGAGATGTTGAAGCGGGAACGGATGGAACCGATCTTGCGCAGGTTCCCGGAGACCGCCCGGTAATCGAAGAAATCGATCTCTACCGGGAAGGAGCCGGCCGTCTGAGGCGTGAAGATGAAGTCATAGCGCTCTGCCGGGGTCATCAGCACCTCGCTGCCGGCGGCCTTGTTCTCGATCACC
>JBHEOJ010000170.1:0-3810 GCA_046260855.1 Thioalkalivibrio sp. | reverse complement strand
GGGAACTTCACCTTCTGGGGTACGTAGCCGGCCATGATGTAGCGCAGCAGCACCTTCTGTCCGCGGCTGGCGTTGACCACCGTGGAGGCGTGGGTCTCGCTCAGGTCCTCGCCGATGCCGTTAATGCAGAAGATCTCCGGGTTGAAGTTGTTCAGACCCGCGTCGCCACCGCACAGGGCGGCATCCCAGGGCAGGCAGTGCCAGTTCATGTCGATGTCGTCCACCGCCCAGATGGCCTCCACGTCATAGGCGGGGCCGCCTTCGTAGACCGTGCCCGGGCCGCTGGGGGGGTCGACAATGAGCCCGCCGTACATGCCCATCTCCGCATGCAGTACGGTGTTGGTGTGGCAGTGGTAGAAGTAGGTCCCCGCCTGGGAGGCGCGCCACTGGTAGGTGTACTCGCCCAGCACGTCGAAGGAGTAGTGACCCACGCCGTCGTTGAAGGTGTCGGGCTCGATGCCGTGGTGATGCACCGTATGGGGCGCCATCATGGCCATGGCGTTGAGGTGCGTGTGCACGATCTGACCCTGGCGCACGCGCATGGGGGGTGAGGGCATGGTGCCGCCCATGCCGCCGTCCATTTTGAAGCCCCAGATGGGGACCTCGACGCCGTTGATGACTTGGCTGCCCTGCATGAAGGTGCTGAGGAAGAACTCAACATCCGGGGTGACCTGGTTGGGGTTGGTGGGGGCGTCGATGTGCAGGCCGCAGCTGCCGGTGATGCCGGCGTTGCAGCCGCCGCCCATACCACCACCGCCCATGCCGCCGCCGCCACCACCACCGCTCGTCGTTCTCATTTTGCTCATGTGTTTATCTCCTTCAATCCTATGCCTTGGATGACCACCCGCCTCAGGGCAGGTCGTTCACGGTCTGGTTCAGGTCGGACTCCTGGGCCGGCGAGACACCCATGACGATGGGGGCGTGCATGCCGTGGGGATAGAGTCCGCCGCCGGCGGTCTGGGACATTTCCGCATGGCAGTGCATGGGGAAATGCTGCATTTTGTTGCTGCCGACCGGCGGCCAGGCATCGGGGGGTGGGATGAAGGGGAAGATCACGTCACGCACGTCCACGGGGAACATGGACACCACGTCTTTTTTCTTGCGGTTGGTGGAGAAGTTCTGGTGGTTGATGCTCACGATCTCCACGTGATTGCCGTGGAAGTGGGGTGAGTGGACCATGCCGCCGGCATTGAGCAGGCGCACCAGGGCGGCCTCGCCGTACTGGCCGGCGATCTCGGTGTTGTACTCGTGGGTGTCCTCGTAGGCCAGGCCGTTGATGGTGAAGTAGCGGGGCAGGAAGCTGTCGGGGTCGATCTGGGTGACGTGGTTGTCCCCCTGGCTTTGCACCTGCTGACCCCATACCGGGTCCACGTTGCCCAGCAGCCACTTGTACTGGCGAACGAAGCTGGGGCCGTTGCTGAAGGAGCGATTCCTGATGCCCGCAGGCATGACGATCAGGGCGCCGTGCAGGCCCATGATGCGGTTCACGCCGTCGTTCTGGTCGTCGTAATAGAGATAGGTGCCCGCGGACGGGGCGCTGAAGCTGAAGGACCTCGAACTGCGCGAGTTGACGGTCTCGCGGATGCTCGTGTCCCCCACCTTTAAGGCCACCCGGGTATAAAGCTGGTTGTTGAGGTTGACGGTGATGGTGTCGCCTTCCTGGCAGACCAGGGTGGCACCGGGGAAGGACATCTGGCCGTTGTGGCTGAAGGTGAACAGGGTGGCCTGGGTGCCGTCGATCATGGTCACGCTGCCCCGGCGGGCGGTGAGGTTGGCACTCAGGTTCGCGGCTTGTGCCCTTGGGGACCAGGTAAGCAGGCCCAGGGGACCGGCCACTGCGCAGCCAGCCGTCAGGGCAGCGCCTGCCCTGAGGAATTGTCGTCTCTGCATGATTCGAATCCTCCAAACTGTTTTTATGCGGCGCAAAGATGCCAGAGGGGCAAATACGCTCATTTTTTTATCTTTGGGTCGGGTTCCGGACCCTGGCCGCAGGGGGCGACCAGTTCTTCCTTGGGATGCGCGTGACGGCCAACCTTCCGGGGTTTTCCGCCATGCGAGCCCGGTGGGTGCCTGTCCGGGGGAGGACGGGGCGAGGCCCAGGCCCCACGTTCCGGTGGGACGAGGTCCGAGCAGTTAGAAGAATGTTGGATTTTGATCGGCGGGGTCAACGTGCAGACAGGCGTTAATATGACGTTTTTATGGACCATAAATATATAAAAATTCGCTTGATTAGATCGAATTAAGAGATATGTCTCGAATTAATCCAAAATCATCATAAACATGGAAAATAGTAGAATATTCGTATTTTCATAAATAACGAATATCTAGCCCGCATATCTCACCGGGATCGCGGGAGCAGACGAGCCTGAACCGCGATAGGACACTGGCCGAAACAGTCTGTCAGTTGAGGCTTGTTGCCATTTCAAGGAATTTTCGATATCTATCAGGCTGTTATACGCCAGCCGGTGTCCGACCGGTGAGATATGCGGGCTAGAGGTTACCTGGTCTGACTCCGGCCTTGGCCGGCGGCAGGCAAGCGTCAGCCGCGGGATGCGGCGGGATGATGTTGTTATTATGGGAGCCATGACAGCTACGACTTCCCCGGGGCCGTCCAGGGCCTCCTTCATGCAGCCCCCCGAGACGTGCACCGCCGACGGAGAGGAGCGACGGGTCGGTGTGGAGATGGAGATGGCGGAGATCTCCCTGCAGGCCATGGCCGAATCCGTGCAGGGCCTGTTCGGCGGCGAGCGGCAGGTGGACTCCCCTTTCGTGCAGCGGGTTCAGGGCACCCGCTACGGAGAATTCCAGCTGGAGCTGGACAGTAATCTGCTCAAGGAGCGGGAGTATCTGAAGTTCCTGCGCCGCCTCGGTGTGGAGGTGGACCCCGAGGCGGGTCTGGAACAGGTGCTCTCGGATCTGGCCGGTATCGTGGTGCCCCATGAACTGGTGGCGCCGCCCATCCCCTGCAGCGCGCTAACGGAGATGGACGCCCTGCGGGAGGATCTGCGCCGACGCGGCGCCCGGGGTACCCACGCCTCCCTGCTCTATGCCTTCGGCCTGCAGTTGAACGTGGAGGCGGCGCGCCTGGAGGCCGACTACCTGCGGGATGTGTTGCGCGCCTTCCTGCTGCTCTATGACTGGCTCATGGAGCGGGGCGATGTGGACATGTCCCGGCGTTTTACCCCCTACGTGAATCCCTTTCCGGGGCGCTATGCCCGGCGCATCCTGAACGGGGACTATGCCCCGGACATGGCCGGGCTGATCGACGATTACCTGCACGATAATCCCACCCGAAACCGTCCCCTGGACATGCTGCCCCTGTTCGCCCACGTGGATAAGCAACGGGTGATGGCCGCGCCGGTGGAGCGCCACCTCATCAAATCCCGGCCCACCTTCCACTACCGACTCCCCAACTGCCAGATCGACGAGCCAGACTGGAGCATCGCCCTGCCCTGGAACGACTGGGTGGCGGTGGAGCGTCTGGCGGCGGACCCCGAACGCCTGGCGGAGCTGTCCGCCGAGGCCCTGGCCACCCCGGGCCATGCCATCGGCCGGGTGGGGGATCGCTGGCGGGCAGCCCTGCGGGACCTGTTCGGAGACTGACGTGCTTAGCCCGTATATCTCCCCGGTTGGACATCGGCTGGTGTGCAACAGACCGAGGCATAAGGAGAGTAGGTTGAAATGTCCGCAATCCTCGACATGACGACGGTCTGTTTGCGTCGATGTCCGATCGCGGTTCAGGTTCGTCTTCGTTCCCGTATGCTTGCTCTTCACTCAACCCATAGCTACGGCTATGGGTTTCGCTCCAGA
>JBHEOJ010000017.1:366-28107 GCA_046260855.1 Thioalkalivibrio sp. | reverse complement strand
CCGTTGATCTCTTCGAGCAGCGCGCCTGCCAGGCCATGGCGTTCGAGCAGGTGACGGAACTTACAAATGGTGCTCTCATCTGGGATGGCCTCCACCGTGGCATCCAGGCCCGCGAACTCGCGCAGCAGCGGGATATCGTGCAGCGCTTCTTCCATGGCCGGGTCCGAGTAGGCAAACCACTGCTGCATGAAGTGAATGCGCAGCATCGTCTCCAGCGCGATCGGGCGGCGCCCATTGCCGGGCTTGGGATAGGAGGGATCGATCAAGGCCACCAGCCGGGACCAGGGAACCACCTGGTTCATCTCGGCCAGAAACTGTGCCTTGCGGGTCTTCTTTGGGTGCTTCACAAAGCCCGAATCGTTCAACCCCAACTGTTTCATCTTGCGCCCTATTGCTCCGAGTGGATGGTTCAGTGATTATCCCATGCAGCGCGACTTAATCAGAGGTTCCTTAGGTCGCAGACCCGGGGATATCCGGCATCTCGGTGCTGACGTCGCCGCACTGGGCGCGGTGGCGCAGGGCGTGGTCCATGAGCACCATGGCCAGGGCCGCTTCGGCGATAGGGGTGGCGCGGATGCCCACACAGGGATCGTGACGGCCGGTGGTGACTACCTCCACGGCTTCGCCACGCAGGTTCACGGAACGGCCCGGGATGCGCAGGCTGGAAGTGGGCTTCAGGGCGATGGACACGCGAATGTCCTGGCCGCTGGAGATCCCACCCAGGGTGCCGCCAGCGTGGTTGGACAGGAAACCCTCAGGGGTAATCTCGTCCCGGTGCTCCGTGCCCTTCTGGGCCACGCACTCGAAACCGTCGCCGATCTCCACGCCCTTGACGGCATTGATGGCCATCATGGCGTGGGCGATGTCCGCATCCAGTCGATCGAAGATGGGCTCCCCCCAGCCCGGGGGCACACCGGTGGCCAGCACATTGATGCGTGCGCCCACGGAATCGCCTTCCTTGCGCAGGGCGTCCATGTAGGCCTCCAGCTCCGCCACCCTGTCCGGGTCCGGGCAGAAGAAGGGATTGGTCTCCACCGCCTCCCAGTCCTTATGCTCAACGGCGATGGGGCCCAGCTGGGCCAGATAGCCGCGGATCTCGACCCCGTAGCGCTCGCGCAGGTACTTCTTGGCGATGCCGCCGGCGGCCACCCGCATGGCGGTCTCCCGTGCGGAACTGCGCCCGCCACCACGGTAGTCCCGCAGGCCGTATTTCTTGAAATAGGTGTAGTCGGCATGGCCCGGGCGGAAGCGATCGGCGATATCGCCGTAGTCCTTGGAGCGCTGGTCCACGTTCTCGATCAGCAGGGCGATGGGCGTGCCGGTGGTCTTGCCCTCGAACACTCCGGAGAGGATACGCACCTGGTCGGTCTCGCGACGCTGGGTGGTGTGCCGGGACTTTCCTGGACGACGGCGTTCCAGATCGTTCTGCAGATCGGCCTCGCACAGATCCATGCCCGGAGGGCAGCCGTCCACGATGCAGCCGATGGCGGGCCCGTGGCTCTCGCCAAAGCCGGTGACGGTGAACAGCTTGCCTGTGGTGTTACCTGACATGGCGCGCATTGTAGCAGAGCCCGCAGGGTGGTGGCGGGCTTCCTGGCCCGGTTCGGGCGAGTTTTCATCGCCCGGCGAAACCGCTAGCCTGTGGGTCATGAAAACCCTGTTCCTGACCACCCTGCTCTGCCTGCTTCCCGGCCTCTCGGCCGCAGACGCAAGCCTGCCCATCTTCGATGCACACCTGCACTACAGTGGACCGGATGTGGGTGGCGCGGCCGGGCTCTACACCCCCGAGGAGATCCTCGCCAAGCTGGACCGCAATCACGTGCCCCGGGCTGCATTCTCCAGTCGCCCCAACGAGGCCACCCAGCGTCTGTTCGAGGCGGCCCCGGAGCGCATCGTGCCCTTCCTGATGCCCTATCGCAGCCGGGAGGATCGCTATACCTATCATTCGGACCCGGCGCTGATCCCCTGGCTCAAAGACTGGCTGGAGTGGGGGCACTGGCGGGGCATCGGGGAGTTCCACCTGTTCTCGGAACACGCAGGCAGCCCGGTGATCCGGGACATGGCCCGGCTGGCCGAATCCCGGGGCCTCTTGCTCAAGCTGCACGGTGACCACGGCGTGGTGGAGCAGCTCTTCGGGCATGCCCCTGATGTGACCCTGATCTGGGCCCACGGCGGCACCGTGCCGGTACCCTTTTTCATCGCCCTGTACCTGGAACGCTACGAGAACCTGTACGTGGACCTTTCCATGCGCAATGAGCGCATTGCACCGGATGGCCGCCTGGACGACCAATGGGCCGAGCTGTTCGAACGCTTTCCCGATCGCTTCATGGTGGGCATGGACACCTTCAGCCCCAACCGCTGGGGCCGATTCGACGATCTGATCAAAGAGACCCGTCACTGGCTGGAACAGCTCCCGCCCGAGGTGGCCGAGGCCCTGGCCTGGCGCAACACTGAGCGCTTGCTTAGGGGCACCTCTAACGATTCGTGAGCACGCATCCTGAACGCTCAGAATAATTAGAGGTGCCCTAAAGACCCGCCCCGTGAACTTCCGGGGAATTCCTGAGGCCTTTTCGCGTCTTAAGATGGCACACCCCGACCCCTGACCCTGGAAACACCACTGCATGAAACCAACGGGACTGATCCTGCTCCTCTGCCTGTGGCTGCTTGCCCCCCTGCCCCTGTGGTCCATGACCCTGGACGACGGCACCGACCTGCCCGTGGACCGATACGAGGCCGAGGGTGATTACCTGATCCTCTGGCTGCCCTCGGAGCACGGCGTGCTGGCCGGCCACCACCAGCAGGCGCAATTCCTCAATGAGTTGGGTGTGGAGGTCTGGCTGCCTGACCCCTTCAGCGCCTACTTCCTGCCCAACACCCCCAGCAGCCTGGACCAGATCCCCGACGCGCTGATTGGCACACTCATAGACACCGCCCGGGAGATGACCGGCAAACAGGTCTATGTATTCGGCAACGATCGCGCGGCCCCCTGGGTGCTCACCGGGATCCGGGCATGGCAGGCCGAGGAAGCCGAACGGGAAGGCCTGGGCGGGGTGATCCTCATGACGCCCTATCTACACACCGGCATCCCGGAGGACGACAGCCCGCCGCAATTTCAGCCCATCACCGGGGCCACCAACCTGCCCGTTTACCTGATTCAGCCGGTCCTCTCGCCCCAGTACTCGCTGATCAAGGTCATGGCCGATCGTCTGGCCGAAGGCGGCAGCCAGGTCTACGTACGCACCCTGCCCCGCTTGCGGGACCGGTTTTTTTTCCGCCCCAACACCCTGGAGGCCGAGGACGAATTCCGGCCAAGGCTGGCCGCAGAACTGGTCACCGCCATGCGCATGCTGCAAGGACTGGAATCTCGTCGCGTTGCCGCAGATCTTGCGGGAGAGGCCCGCAGCGCCACCCCCACGCGCCAGGAACGCCGACTGGAACTCTGGCGCGGCAATCCCCAGGCACCGCCCCTGACCCTGCCGGACCTGATGGACAAGGAGCATGACCTGGCCGATTACCAGGGCCAGGTGGTGTTGATCAACTTCTGGGCCAGCTGGTGCCCGCCCTGCGTGCACGAGATGCCATCCATGCAGCGCCTGGAAGACAGCTTCGAGGGCCGACCCTTCACCATCCTGGCGGTTAACCTGGCCGAGGACGAGGACACCGTGCGCGCCTTCCTGGATCGCATCGGCGTGGACTTCACCATCCTCATGGACCCCGCCGGGCGGGCGCTGCGCAGCTGGAACGTGCTGGCCTACCCCACCAGCTACGTCATCGATACCCGAGGAGAGATCCGTTATGCCCTGTTCGGCGCCATCGAGTGGATGGACCCGGAGGTGATCCAGGTGTTCGAAGCGCTTCTGGAAGAATCCTGAGGCAGTGGCCTTGTGGGTGCCGCCATGCGTAACATGGATCTGACACCGACCATTGGAACACCCTCATGCCCCTGTTCATGGAAACCCCGCCCACCGATATTGCCCAGGTGATTCAGCTGGCGGTGGCGCCGGTGTTCTTGCTGGCGGGCATCGGCGCCTTCATCAATGCCTTTGCCAACCGTCTAGCACGGGTGGTGGACCGAAGTCGCAGTCTGGAAACCGGCATGTCATCCCTCAGCGATCACGGCTCGCGGGCCTCGGCCTACCGGGAACTCAGCACCCTGCGCAAACGCGCACGACTGACCTACCTGGGGATCGCCCTGGCCACCCTGTCCGCGCTGCTGATCTGTCTGCTCATCGTTTTCGCCTTCCTAGACCATTTCTTCCTGACCCTGGACATGCCCGAGGTGGTGGGCGGCCTGTTCGTGGCCGCCATGTTCTGCCTCATCGGCGCCCTGGTGGCCTTCCTGCGGGAGGTATTCCTGGCCGTGCGCGACCTGGCCTTGCTGTACAGGGCGAAGGAATGATCCGGGCGCCATTCACGGCGACTCAGATCACCCGTGAATGGCGTGTCCCGCTGGCCTCCCGGGTATAGCAGTCGAACACCATGCAGATGTTGCGAATCAGCAGACGCCCGCGACCGGTGACGCTGATGCCCTGGTCATCCAGACTCACAAGGCCGTCCGCCACCATGGGCTGCAATGCACTGAGTTCGCCCTGGAAATAATCGACGAAGTCGATGCCGTGGCGCGCCTGGATCGCTGCGAAATCCAGGCGGAAGTGGCAGATCAGGGCATTGATCACATCCCGGCGCAAACGGTCATCGGCATCCAGCACCACACCCCGGAACACCGCCAGTTCGCCCGCGTCGATACGGGCCTTATAAGCATCCATCTCGTGAAGGTTCTGGGCGTAACAGTCCTGGACCATGCCGATACTGGTGACCCCCAGCCCGATCACGTCGCAATCGGCGTGGGTGGAATAGCCCTGGAAGTTGCGATACAGCGTGCCCTCCCGCTGGGCCACCGCCAGTTCATCATCGGGCCGTGCGAAATGATCCATGCCGATGTAGACGTAGCCTGCCTCGATGAGCTGGGCGATGGTCTGCTGCAGGATCGTCAGCCGGTCGGCCGGTGATGGCAGGTCCTGCTCACGAATACGCCGCTGGGGCTTGAAGCGCTCGGGCAGGTGCGCATAGTTGAACACCGAGATGCGGTCCGGCGCCGCCTGGATCATGCGTTCAACGGTCACCGCGAAGCTGGCCGGCGTCTGCAGCGGCAGGCCATAGATCAGGTCCACGTTGATGGAGCGAAAACCCGCCTGGCGCGCCTCCTCCAGCACGTCCAGGGTCTGGGACGCGGGCTGGATGCGATTCACCGCGCGCTGCACCCGGGGATCGAAATCCTGCACCCCGAGGCTCAGGCGATTGAAGCCCAGGCTTCGCAGCAGGGCCAGGGTATCGCCATCCACCTCCCGCGGATCGATCTCGATACCGTATTCCCCCTGGTCGTTGTCCAGGAGTCCGAAATGACTAGCCAGGGTGGTCATCAATTCCGCCATCTCTTCGTGGGAGATGAAGGTGGGTGTACCGCCACCCAGGTGCAGCTGGTGCACCGGGCGTGTCCCGTCGAACAGCGCCGCCTGCCTTTCCACCTCGCGGAACAGCGTGTCCAGATAGGGCCGTGCCCTGCTGCGATCCTTGGTGACCACCTTGTTGCAGGCGCAGTAGTAACAGACCGTGTCGCAGAAGGGGATGTGCACGTACAGGGACAGGGGTCGGCCGGAGTCATTGCTCAGACGCGCCTGCTCCCGGTAATCGTCGGCCGTGAAGCCCTCATGGAACTGCACTGCCGTGGGATAGGAGGTGTAGCGGGGGCCGGCGGTATCGTAGCGGCGGATGAGCGCCACGTCGAAGTCCACCTGCTGGATGGCTTGCTCGGATGAGGTCATGGCAACGGGGAGTCCGGATGGGTTTGCCGGGACTCTAGCGCCGCGGATCAGCAGGTGACATGACGGGGATCAATCGCAGCCGGATTCAAGGCAACCCGCCCGGCACAGTAATTCCCCGTAGGAGGCCCGACCCCGGGCCAAAAGCAGGGTCAGGCAACAAGGCGAACCACCCGTTCGGCCCGGGGTCGGGCCTCCTACCAGACCCCGTGCATCGCCGCGATGTCCTCGGCCGAGACCAGAAACACCCCCGCCCCGCCCCGCTCGAACTCAAGCCAGGTAAACGGTGCATCCGGAAAGCGCTCCATGAGCGCCTCCTGGCTGTTGCCCACCTCCACCACCAGAATGCCGCCGGGATTCAGGTGTGCGGGGGCATCCCGCAGAATGCGCAGGGTGGCCTCCAGACCATCCTCGCCGGAGGCAAGACCCAGGGCCGGCTCGTGACGGAACTCCGTGGTCAGGGCGTCCATGTCCCGGGCATCCACATAGGGCGGATTGCTGACGATAATGTCGTAACGCGCCTCAGCCAGCCCATCAAACAGATCCGACTGCAGGGACTGCACCCGCTCGCCCAGACCGTGACGACGAATGTTCTCCCGGGCCACCGCCAGGGCATCCGGCGAGATGTCGCTCAGGTCCACCCGGGCATCTTCGAAGGCATAAGCGCAGGCGATACCGATGCAGCCACTGCCGGTACACAGGTCCAGCACACGGGTCACCTGATCCCCCTCGATCCAGGGGGCAAAACCCTGCTCGATCAGTTCCGCCATGGGTGAGCGCGGCACCAGCACCCGCTCGTCCACATAGAAGCTGAGCCCGGCGAACCAGGCCTCGCGGATGAGGTAGGCCGCCGGCTTGCGGGTATTAACCCGCTGCGTGAGCAGATCGGCGACCCGGCCCCGCTCTTCAAGGGACAGGCGCGCGTCCAGATAGGCGGGCGGCAGGTCGTGGGTGAGGTGCAGTATATGCAGCACCAGCCAGGCGGCCTCGTCCATGGCGTTGTCCGTGCCATGGCCATAGCTCAGGCCGGCCGCATTGAATCGGCTGGCACCCCAGCGGATGAAATCTCGAATGGTTTCCAGGCCCTGGGGGGCTGCGTGCTGCGTCATGGTTCTCTGCCGATGTGTCGTAAGATGTGGAATAATACGCCCATGACTTCAAGGCTCAACCATCGAACTGTACAGATCGCCGTGCTGATCATCGCCGGCGTGGTTGCCCTCGCCATCGGCCTGGGCATCGGCATGATGCAACGGGGCGCCAGCAGCGGCCCCCTGACCCTGGAAGGCGGCACCTGGCTCGATCAGCCCCGGGACCTGCCCGAGTTCCAGCTCACGGACATGCATAACGAGCCCTTCACCCGCGCATCCCTGGAAGGTGAGTGGACCTTCCTGTTCTTCGGCTACACCTACTGCCCGGACATCTGCCCCCTGACCATGGCCCTGCTGGCCGGTGCCATCGAGGAGATTCGCAAGGAAGACCCTGATGCCGACCCGCGGGTGATCTTCGTCTCCGTGGACCCGGACCGGGATACCCCCGAGGCCCTGAATGAGTACGTGGGCTACTTCAACCGAGAATTCACGGGTGTCACCGCCCCCATGGCGCAGCTCACCCCCTTCACCCGCTCCCTGGGCATCCTTCACCGCAAGGCGGAAGACCCCAAGGACCCGGAGAACTACCTGGTGGACCACTCCGCCTCCGTGCTGCTCATGAACCCCCGCGGCCAATTGCAGGCGGTGCTCAGCGCCCCCCATCAGGTCAGGACCCTGGCCTCGGACTTTCTGCAGATCCGCAAGCGTTTCGAACAGGGCTGACATGAACCCCGCGCCGCCACGCTGGCTTGACTGGCTCAAGTCACTGCCGCTGTATGCCCTGCCCCATCACGCCATCTCCCGAACGGTTCATACCCTGGCCCGCTGGAAGACCACGCTGAAAAACCCCGTGCTGCGCTGGTTCATCCGCCACTATGGCGTGGACATGAGCGAGGCGGCAGAACCCCGTCCCGAGGCCTACAGCAGCTTCAACGCCTTCTTCACCCGGGCACTCAAGGACGGCGCGAGGCCCATGGACACCGACCCCCTGGCCCTGCTCAGCCCTGCCGACAGCACGGTGAGTGCCCTGGGCCCCATCCAGGGCGGTCGCATCATCCAGGCCAAGGGCCACCACTACAGCCTGGACACCCTGCTCGGCAGCAACCCCGAACGGGCAGATGCATTTCGTAACGGACATTTCATCACCCTGTATCTGTCCCCACGGGACTATCATCGGGTGCACATGCCCGCCGCCGGGCACCTGCTGGAAACCGTGTACGTGCCCGGCCGCCTGTTCTCGGTGGCGCCCCACACGGTACGCACCATCCCGGGCCTGTTCGCCCGCAACGAGCGGGTGGCCTGCCTGTTCGACACCGATCGGGGCCCACTGGCCTCGGTCATGGTGGGCGCCATCAACGTGGGCAGCATCGAAACGATCTGGGCCGGCGAGATCACCCCGCCCCGGCACGAACTCACCGTCACCCGCTACCACGACCGCCCCGTCCAACTGGCCCGGGGTGCCGAGATGGGCCGCTTCAATCTGGGTTCCACGGTGATCCTGCTGCTGCCCCAAGGTCCCTTCACCTGGCGCGAGGACCTGGCTCCGGGGATGCGGGTGAAGCTGGGGGAAGCACTTGGGAAGTGGGAAGTGTGAATTGGGAAATAGGAAGCTGAAGTACGAAGGGTGAATTGGTAAGTTGGAGGTGAAATGCTTTAAACCCTTCGCACTTCCAAATTCACACTTCCTACTTCTCGTCCGACTTCCCAATTCACACTTCCCACTTCAGCTATGCCTTGTCCCAGCTGAAGGCCAGCACTTCATCAATGTGCCCGCAGCCCGTCGTGAGACACATGAGCAGGCGGTCCAGTCCCAGGGCCACGCCGGCGCAATCGGGCAGGCCTGATTGAAGGGCGGCCAGCAGCCTGTCGTCCACGGGCACACCCGTCAGACCTCTCCTCTCCCGAAGGGTCAGATCCCGTTCGAACCGGCTGGCCTGCTCGGCGGCATCGCTTAGCTCATGGAAACCGTTGGCCAGTTCCAGGGGGCCCCAGTGCAGCTCGAAACGGGCCGCCAGCGGCGGGGTGCCGGGGGTCAGTCGCGCCAGGGCCGCCTGGGAGGCGGGGTAGCCATGAATGAAGGTCAACCGGTCCGGCGGGAACGCTGGAGCCACCACCTGGCTCATGAGCAGGTCCAGCCAGCCGTCCCGGTCCAGTTCCCCGGAAAAATCGATGCCATGGCGTTCGGCACAGTGGCGTAGTTGGGCCGAGGTGGCGGTGTGGGGATCGAGGTCGGCATGGCGCCTGAAGGCCTCGCCATAGTCCAGGCGTTCGGCGGGGCCCGGGGCCGCCTCACCGGCCAGTTCCCGCACCAGGGCCTCCACCTCGTCCATGAGACGATGCTCGTCGAAATCCAGCCGGTACCACTCCAGGAGCGTGAACTCGGGATTGTGAAAACGCCCGGCCTCGCCGGCGCGGAACACCCGGGCAATCTGGTAGATGTCGCCGCAGCCCGCCGCCAGCAGGCGCTTCATGGGAAATTCAGGGGAGGTGTGCAGATAGCGGGCTTGGGCATCCACCCGCAGGCTCTCCAGGGCCGGGTCGGTGGCCGCGGCCCGGGAAAGCATGGGGGTCTCGATCTCCATCACGCCACGTTCGGCAAAGAAGCCGCGCACCCCGGCGAGCATCTGCGCCCGCGCGCGCAGCACGGGATACGATGCGCCGGGGCGCCAGTCCTGGGTCACGAGCTTAAGGGGAAATCAGGCGCGGGAGACGTAGTCACCGGTGCGGGTGTCCACACGCACCTTTTCGCCCTCTTCCACGAACAAGGGCACCTTCACCACGGCTCCGGTCTCCAGGGTGGCGGGCTTGGTGCCGCCCTGGGCGGTATCCCCGCGCACACCGGGATCGCACTGGCTGATGGTCAGCTCGACGAAGTTGGGCGGACTCACGGCGAGGGGCACGCCGTTCCACAGGGTCACGGTGCAGCTGTCCTGCTCCTTGAGCCACTTGATGGCGTCGGTCACGGCGGCCTCGCCTGCGGCGTGCTGTTCAAAGGTATCTGGTACCATGAAATGCCAGAACTCGCCGTCGGTGTAGAGGTACTGCATCTCCGTGTCCATCACGTCGGCAGCCTCCACGGATTCCCCCGACTTAAAGGTCTTGTCCAGCACCCGGCCGGTCCTGAGATTGCGCACCCTCACCCGGCTGAAGGCCTGGCCCTTGCCGGGTTTGACGAACTCGTTCTCCACGACGACGTAGGGGTCGCCGTCCATCAGGATCTTCAGGCCGCTCTTGAACTCGCTGGTGCTGTAATTCGCCATAGGGGTGTTCTCTTTGGGAGGCGGGCCGCCACCGTGCGGGCGTTCCGGATCAATTGATGAGTGATTTTCAAGGCGGCACATGATAACCCGAACATCCGCATCAAGACAGGCACCGCCACCAGAGGCGCCACTGCCCCAGGCCCCCGCCTGGCAGCGCATCCAGGCCAGGGCCATCACCGACCCGGAGACACTGATCCGGCGTCTTAGGCTGGACCCAGCGCTCCTGCCCGCGGCCCGACGTGCGGCCGGGCTGTTTCGCCTCAAGGTGCCGCAAGGCTATGTGGATCGCATGCGTCCCGGCGACCCCGATGACCCGCTGCTCAGGCAGGTCTTGCCCCTGGATATGGAATGTGATTCCCCGCCGGGCTACGTGGACGACCCTGTGGGTGATAGGGAGGCCATGGCGGTGCCCGGGCTGTTGCACAAATACCAGGGTCGCGTCCTGCTGGTGACCACCGGCGCCTGCGCAGTGCATTGCCGCTACTGCTTCAGGCGTCACTTCCCCTATGGCGAGGCAAACCCGGCCCGGGAAGACTGGGCAGCCGCACTGGATTACATCGCTGCCGACCCCTCCATCGCCGAGGTGATCCTCAGCGGTGGAGACCCCCTGTCCCTGCCGGACAGCCGGCTGGCCGTCCTCGCCCGGGCCCTGGCAGACATCCCCCACGTGCGGCGCCTGCGGGTGCATACCCGTCAGCCGATCGTGCTGCCGGAGCGGGTGGACGACGCCCTGCTGGACTGGCTGCGCCCGGGCCGTCTGGACACGGTGATGGTGACCCACGCCAACCATGCCCGGGAGATCCACGGTCCCGTGCTCGCAGCCCTGCAGCGACTGCGGGCCGCACAAATCCCCCTGCTCAATCAGGCCGTGCTGCTGCGGGGGGTCAACGACCAGGTCAAAGCCCTGGCGGGGCTCAGCGAGGCCCTGTTCGGTGCAGGGGTCATGCCCTATTACCTGCATCAACTGGACCCGGTTCGCGGTGCCGCCCATTTCCAGGTTTCCGATCACCGGGCCATGGCCCTGCATGAGGCCCTGAGCACCCGTCTGCCGGGATACCTGGTGCCGCGGCTGGTGCGGGAGATCCCCGGTGCCGGGGCAAAGACACCATTGATCGGGGAATCTCTGCCAGGTGGTTGAAAATCTGATGAAAAGGACTGGGGAACTGCTATAGAATGTTGAACCAGTTCACAGAATTGCGCCACTAAGGCAGTGTAGCCACCTCGAGAGACCCGATCCCAGGATGCTTTTCAGACTCCCCGGATTCAAACCAGCCGCCAGCCAGGGCGGCATCCCCACCCAGCCCCGCAAGTTGCGTCGCTGGCTGGAAGAATTGCCCATGGTCAACATGGGAGATGCCACGCGCCAGTTCTTCGAGGGCCTGCGCACCCTCAACGGTACCGAACTGGCCCCGGCCGACCGGCTGGAGCTCATGGAGACCCTGCGCCCCACGGCCAGCAGCATCCTCGATCACCTGGGACGTCATTTCCTCAATCGCAGCCTGCCCCTGCCGGAGAAAAGCCAGCGTATCGCCGAACTCAACCGGGCCCTGCTGAACCAGCTGAGTCAGGGCTACGAAAAGGTGGTGGAGGGCCTCCTCAAGGGCGGCAACGATCGCCAGCTGGAAAAGCACCTGGCCCTGGCCTGCTATCGGGCATTGCGCTATCGCAGCCACACCCTGATCCTTGCCTGGCGCCTGTATGCCCCTTCCGTGGACAGCCTCTGGTCCGGCATCCACGGCCTTTACAAGGCGGCGGAGATCCATGGGGCACAGGACAAACCCATCCCCGATGACCAGCTTTATCAACAGGACCGCGGCAGCGTCGCCGACGCCTATGTACGCACCTGCACCCTGGCATTGGCCCATCCGCCGAGCCTGCGCATGGGTGAGCTGGACCGGGTCAATGACTACCTGGAGGCAGCGGCGCACACCGCCGTCCTCGTGGACAGCCCAATGCCGGACAAGAGCAATGGCGTGTACATGGTGGACTTGGACAGCGCACAAGGCCCCGGGCACGTGAACATGGCCGATCTACCCAAGAATCCCGGCGTGCGGCTTCTGAACCTGACCCCCCTGATCCACGAACTACGCGAGACCCTGCAGCACGGCGGCAAGCCCCGTGCCACGGACATGAGCACCGACCTCATGCGGCGTCTCGTGGACCGTTGGAGCCGTATCGGAAAGCGTCGTTTCAGCCGCGCCCACCGGGATGACGAGATCAATGTGGCCATCGGCCTGGCCAACATCCACGGGGCCATCGCCGAGGAGCTTGAACAGGTCTACGGCACACCGGAGGCCAAGAACGACTTCGGCGACCTGAGCCTGCAGGCCATCACCGACAGCCACCGGTCAGATACCCAGGGGCAGTTCCTGGCCCAGACCGACGCCCTGGGCGACTCGGATGCCTGGGATATGGTGGGTCGTGGCAATGTGGTCACCGAGTCCTACCTGGCGGACAAACGAAACAACAACAATGCCCGTGGTCAGGCGCCGGTCCGGGCCATCGGCCTGGGGAGCATCGATGGCGAAGCCTGGCAGGTGCTCAATGCCAGCGCCGGCGGATTCTGCCTGCGCTGGGAGGGACATCAGGCCAGTCGTGCCCAGGTGGGTGAACTTATCGGCCTACGGGAAAAGGAAGGCAGCCACTACCAGTGGCGCGTGGGCCTGATCCGCTGGATGCTCAACAAGGCCGAGCGCGGACTCGAGATCGGCGTACAGGTACTCGCCCCCAAGACCCTGTTGATCAGCCTGGAATCCTCCAGCATGGGACAGCCGGCGGGCAACCCCGTGGAGGCCCTGATGCTGCCCGCCATCAAGACCATCCAGCAGCCCCCAACCCTGCTGGTACCGGCCCGCCGCTTTCGCGTGGGAGATCAGCTGATCGTCAACCTGGCCGGACGCGCCCTGCGGGTCAAACTCAGCAGTCTGGGTGAACAGACCAGTCTGTTCACCCAGTTCCGATACGCCAGCCTGGGCAATGTCCAAGCGCCCGAAGAGGATCCCCAGTCCAAGCCCGATGAAGGCTTTGACGAGGTCTGGACCCTGATCTAGGCAAAATCACTAAAGGCCAGCAGCCACAGGCACAACGCCTCAAGGCCTTTGCTGCGAGATCACACTTCCTCCCTCTGCCGCTGGCACAGCAAGGCCTGTGTACGGCACAATGTTTTCCTGCGTGCCACACGGACCAAGGGAGCCACGGTCACACATGGATAACCTTCTTCGCCTGCTGATCATCGAGCGCGACCTCAACGACGCCGAGATGATGATCAGCACCATCAAGTCGGCCGGTTACGCGGTCAGGCCGGAACATGCGGATGACCAGGAAGACCTCCTGGAAAAACTGCAGAAGCATTCCCCCGACGTGGTCCTGTGCACCCTGGACAGCGAAGCTGAACTGGGCCTCGAGCAGGTGATCGGTGGCATCCGCGAAGTGGGCAGACATGTCCCGGTGATCGCCGTGGTCAACGGCGCCGACCACGATGTGGTGGATTGTCTGGCCATCGGCGCCCATGACATGGTGCGCAAGGATCGTCCGGACCATCTCAAGCTGGTGGTCGGCCGTGCCGCCGAGGCCCAGCGCCAGTGGCGCCAGCTCAAGACCCAGGAATCCTCTCTTCGCGAGGCCGAACGCCGTTGTAAGAATCTCCTGGACAGTTCCAGGGACGCCATCGCCTATGTGCATGACGGCATGCACATCTACGCCAACCAGTCCTACCTGGAGCTGTTCGCCTACACGGACCCCGAGGACCTGGAAGGCATGCCCATCATGGACATGGTGAGCAAGGAGTATCAGGCCACCCTCAAGGACTTCCTGCGCAATTACGATCACGCCCCCGAAGCCGACGACACCGGCCAGTCCGTGGAGATCAAGCTCAAGAATTCCGCTGGAGAGAACTTCGCCGCCGAGATGGAATTCACACCCGCCAGCATCGACGGCGAACCCTGCACCCAAATCCTGATCCGCAGCCAGGCCAACACCAAGGAGCTGGAGAAACAGATCAACTACCTGGCCCAGCGGGACCTGGTCACGGGTCTGTACAACCGCCAGTACTTCATGGAGCGCATGGAGTCGGCCCTCGGCCAGGCCACACAGGGCAGGGGCAACGCCGTTATGGTGGAACTGCATATCGACAAGTTCCAGGAAATCCGCGAACAGGTGGGCGTGGCCGGAGCCGACCTAGTGCTCAGCGACATCGGCAAGATCCTGGAGCAGCACTGCGGCGAAAATGACGTGGTGGCCCGTTTCGACGGTGAATCCTTTGCCATCCTCACCCACCACTGGGAGGCCAAAGAGGTCAGCGCATCCCTGGAGAGCATGCTCACGGACATCGCCGCCCACATCTGCGAAGTGGACAGCCGCTCCATCACCTGTACCGCCTCTGCGGGTGTGGCCCAGCTCGACGAGAATGCTCCGGGTGTGAACGAACTGCTCTCCCATGCCGGCAAGTCCTGCGAAGAGGCGCGGCGTGCGGGTGGCAACAGAGCGGAGATCTACCGGCCCAAGGAAGGCGAGATGACCCAGCGCCAGCTGGATGACCTATGGGTCAATCGTCTCAGCGAGGCCGTAGGCAAGGAACGGGTGCGCCTGCTCTACCAGCCGATGGTCAGCCTGCACGGCGAGAGCGGTGAGCGCTATGAGGTACTCATGCGCCTGCTGGACGAAGATGGTGATGAGATTTCACCCACAGAATTCCTGCCCAGCGCAGAACGCACGGACATGGCCAAGGTGCTGGACCGCTGGGTCATCACCCACGCCCTGGACCAGCTGGTGGAGCAGCGCAAAGGCGGCAAGGAGACCATCTTCTTCATCAAGCTCACTGCCGGCTCCCTGCAGGAGCCGGGCATGCTGCCCTGGATCGTGGAGCGCCTCAAGGAACGGCGTGTCCCCGCCGAATGCGTGGTGTTCGAGATGAAGGAGGCCACGGTAGTCAATCACCTCAAGCCCGCCAAGGAATTCGTTAAGGGCTTGAAAAACCTGCATTGTCGCTTCGCCCTGGATGATTTCGGCGCAGGCCTCAATCCTTTCCAGCTGCTCCAGCACATCCCCGCCGATTACCTCAAGATCGACAGCAGCTTCATGGAAAAGCTCACCAGCAACGAAGAGAACCAGGAAAGCATCCGTCAGCTCACCGATGGTGCCCATGGCATGAACAAGCTGGTGGTCGCCCAGCACGTGGAGGACGCCACCGGCCTGTCCATCCTCTGGGGTATTGGCGTGAACTACATCCAGGGCAACTTCCTGCAGGCCCCCTCCACCAAGCTGGACTACGACTTCACCTCCATGAGCTGATGCCCCAGCCATGGCCTCCTCAAACCCGCTGAAAGAGGAAACCCGCGCCCGGGATGCCCTGGCGCGGGCGGGCCTGCGCCTGTACACGGCCGGCCTGAACCAGGAGGCCGAGGGCAACCTGAGCCTGCGACTTTCCGAGGGCCTGTTGATCACGCCCTCAGGCGTGCCCTGGGAAGACATCACACCGGGGAACATGGTGCATGTAAACCCACTGGGTATTGCCGGCGCCGGTCGCGCCTCCAGCGAATTGCCCCTGCATCACGCCATCCTGGACGGGCGGCCGGACGTGAATGCCGTGGTACATACCCATTCGACCTTTGCCACCACCCTCGCCTGCCTGCGCCGGGACCTGCCTCCCTTCCACTACATGATCGCCCTGGCCGGCGGCCCGGACATCCGATGCGGCCGCTACGAGACCTTCGGTACCGAGGCACTGGCCCAGGCCGCCGTGGAAGCCCTGGCAGGCCGCAAGGCCTGCCTGCTGGCCAGCCACGGGCTGGTCACGGTGGGGAGCAATCTGGAGGAGGCGGTGAGCCTCGCACTCGGCGTGGAGAAACTCTGCGAACAGTACTGGCGGGCATGCCAACTGGGGGAACCGGTCCTGCTCACCGATGATGAGATGGCAGAGGTGATGGAGCGCTTCGCCGATTACGGACCTCAGCACGGTGTAAAAGACAAAACGTAGGTCGGGCTTCTTGAGGGCACCTCTAAATATTCATGAGCACGCATCTTGGGCGCTCAAATCCGCGCTCTCGGCGTTGCAAATCTTCGCAATAGCTCGCTATTGCGTGCGATTAGCGCCTTGATAGCACGAATTTGAGCGCCCAATCTGACACACTCAGAATAATTAGAGATGCCCTTGAATCTTGCCCCTTGTATCTTGCCTCTGCGCTTTACAGGTAGTTGAACAAGGACAGACGCTGCACCTGCACATAACTCTGCTGGGCCGCCTGCAGGCTTGTCTGCTGGAGGTTGAAACGGCTGATGGCCTCGGCGTAGTCCAGATCCTCGATCCCCGAGAGTGTCGTTTTCAGCTGTAGCAACACATCTTCATTGATGTTCATCTGGTTCTCCACTGTCTTCAGGCGTGAACCCACCGTGGCGCGGGTATCCAGGATATTGCCCAGGGCCTGGTCCAGGTTCTGTAACGCCCGGTTGACCGCGTTGTTGAGACGGGCGGTGTCTGCCGGGCTCTCGGAAGGCGTCTGAAGGGCCTCGGCGAGTTCCCGGTAGGTGGTGAACAGATCCTGATTGCCGGCCGGTGACAGGGTAAAGCTGTCACCATCCGCCGGGCTCCCCTCGATGCGAAACTCAATGCCCGCAACGGTGATCGCTTCCCCGGCGACATACAGGGGGGCATCATCCGGATCCCCGGAAACGGGCTCCACGGGGTCACCCGCCCCGTCGGTCACCAAGTAGACCTGCTCGCCAGCCGTATTGGTGGCGAAGCTGATGGTGTAATCGGCCGCATCGCTGGCCCAGGCGACGGGGTCGGCGACCCGACCCACATCCAGCACACCGGTCCCGGTATTGCCCGGGACATCACGCACCACAAACCTGCCGTTGCCTTCGGGGATGTCCATGAACACCGACTGGCCGTTGTCACCAATGGGCAAGAGTCGCACGGGACTGATCTGCAGGGCCCGCTGGCCTGAATCACCATCGTAGATGACTTCTCCACCGGGGCCGACAGTAAAGGGCTGGGTCAGTGATATGTTGCCGGCGTAGATGAATTCACCATTGGCATCCCGGGTGTTGGCCAGCTGCACCAGGCCGTCCAGGAGCTGGTTGATCTCGCCACCCAGGTACGAGCGGGTCTCGTTGGTCTGTGAGGCGTTGTTGCCCGCCAGGGCCAGTTCGCGCACCCGCTGCAGGCCATCGCCCACGGAGGTGAGGATGGTCTCGTTGAGCCGCAGTCGCTGTTCCGCCAGGTTGGCGTTGCGCTGGTACTGCTCGGTTTTCTCCACCGTGCTGCGATATTGCAGGGCCTGCACCGCGCCACTGGGGTCATCCGAGGGGGAGAGGATGCGCTTGCCCGTGCCCAGCTGCAGCTGAGTACGGGCAAGGCCCTGCTGGTTGTCCTGAATGGCGCCAATGCCATTGCGAAAGATCTGTGTGGTGGAGACCCGCATCGCTTATCTCCTGACAGCGTTGATCAGTGTATCGAACAGGGAATTGGTCACCGTGATCACCTGGGCCGCCGCCTGATAGGCCTGCTGGTAACGCAGCAGGTTGGCGGCCTCCTCGTCCAGGTTCACACCGGAGACCGACTCCCGCTGGGCCCGGGCCTCATCCAGCAGTTTGGCCTGGGAACGGGCGGCGATCTCCGCCTGCCGGGTCTTGGTGCCCACCTCGGCCACCAGGGTGTTGTAGCTGCCCTCAAGGGTGGAGGAGCCGCCAGCCATCAGGCGCTGGTCCTGCAGCCCGGCCAGTGCTAGGGCATTGCGGTTGTCGCCCACCGCAGCGGTGGAGAACGACACCTCAAAGCTGTCACCGTCATCAGGGACGCCATCGATGACCAGTTCCCAGCCCTCGTAGGCAATCGTGGTCTGCACTGGTGGCGTGGGATCCAGCGCAAAGGTATCCGTACCGATCACGAACTGTGTGGGCGGCCCTTCCTCGTAGGTCACGGTCACCGGAGCCAGGCTGGTCAAAGCCGAGGCATCCGCGACCTCCACGGACTGGATCGTGGCGCCCCCCGTGTTCGTGCCCCCCACGCTGGCCAGTAACTCGGGCGTCGCGGCCGCCACCTTGCGGGTATCGCTGATCAGGGTGTCGATCTGCTGGGCACCGTTGCGGGTTGGGCGCACCAGGAACGTGTCACCGGCGTCACCGGCGGGGATACCGGTCATGTCGATCGTGATGCCTTGCACCGTCAGGGTGGCACCCGGTGCCACGGTACCCACCACCTGTCCGCCCGGGTCACGGCGCAATTCCCAGTCGGTGCCATTGGAGCGCAGGCGGTAGTCGTTCAGGGTCAGGGCACTGTAATCAGTGATCTGCACATCTGGCAGACCTGCGAAACTGTTGCCGGCCCCCGCAGTGACCTCGGGCTGCGGGACCCTGAAAAAGGCCTCGCCCAGTTGCCCGTCCAGATCCATGCCCAGCATGTGCTGGGCATTGAAGGACTCTGCCAGACCGATGGCGGTGCGACCCAGGGAGTTCTGGGCCACGTCCAGCACGGAGCTACGCAGATCCAGCAAGGCACCGAGGCGTCCACCAGTCATGTACTGGGTGATGTCCACGGTGCCACCGGGGCTCACATAGCCCACCTGGATCTGATTGATGTCCGGACCCAGGGCCTCGGCGGCCAGCACCGTGACCCGGCTACCCAGCACCAGGTTCTGGCCGTTGCCGATAAAGACGTTGAGGGCGCCATCATCCTGTTCCGTGGTACTGACCGACACCCGTTCGGAAAGCTCCAGCACCAGCTGGTCACGCTGGTCCAGCAGGTCGTTAGGCGGCGCGCCGCCGGCGCGGCCCAGGGCGGTGACGATTTCCTTGTTCAGGTCTCCAATGGCTTCGGCGAGGCTGTTGATCTCCTGCACCGAGGTCTGTATCTGTCCGTTGACCAGGTTGCGCTGTTCACCCAGGCGCTGGTGCAGGAAACTGAAGCGATCCACCAGGGATTCCGCCTCGGAGATCATCACCTGCCGGGCGGCATTGGATGTGGGGTCGTTGGCCACGTCTTGCACGGCAGAGAAGAACTGCTGCAGACCCGGCGCCAGTCCGGAATCCTGATCCGCCAGCAGATTGTCCACCCGACTGGCAAAGTCGTAGAGCAGGCCGTACTGCTGGCTGGCCGATGTACTGCTGCGCAGCTGGATCTCCACAAACTGGTCAAACATGCGCTGCACACCACTCACCTGCACACCGCTGCCGAAGTAGCCGTTACCCGCGAACTGGGGGGTCCGGGTGCTCAGATCGATACGCTGGCGGCTGTAACCCTCGGTGGCGGAGTTGGCGATGTTGTTGCCGGTCACGCTCAGGGCCCGCTGGAAGGCCAGCAGGCCGGAGGTGCCAATACCAAAGACCCCGTTACTCATGGGGGGCCTCCGGGCTGGCGGAATGTCGGGTAAGTGAAATGCGCATGTGCTGCGTCCTCATGTCAGGTTATCGGCGCCGGATCCGCATTCTTGAGGGCGGCCGCTGTCTTCAGCGTGCCGCGGCCCAGAATGTCCAGGATCTTGTCCGCGTAGGCGGGGTCGGTGGCATAGCCAGCCTCCTGCAGGCCCCTCAGATAGCCTTCCGCATCAGGCACCCGGGACAGGGCCTCCCGGTAGCGGGGATTGCCGGTGATGAACGAGACGTAATCATCGAAACTCTGGGCGGCGCTGTCGTAGGCGCGAAACGCCGCCCTCTGACGCTCCGGTACGCCGCCCACATATTCCAGGGTCTGCACATGGGCCCGGGGGCCATCCCAACGACCGTCGGCCTTGATGCCAAACAGGTTGAAGCTGTTGCCGCCATCGGCGCCGGGGATCATGTGGCGCCCCCAGCCCGTCTCCAGGGCAGACTGCGCCAGCAGGACCTCGGGGGCCACGCCCAGGGCCTCGGCAGCCCGTTGGGCATGGGGCCAGAGATCCTGGATAAACGCCTCCGGGGACTCGGGGCGCCAGTGGCGCTGATCAGGACCAGCCCCCTGAGGGACACTGTCCGCCGACGAAGGGGACGGGGCTGTGACCCGGGATTCCGGCCAGGGGTTCTCGGCGCGCTGATAGACCGGGAGACGGTGGGTGGGCATGACCAGTTCACCACCCTGCACCCCGGACATCGGCTCGGGGTGCAACTGGCGCATCATCGACTCTCTCAGGCCGATGCCCTCACCACGGGACATCTCCAGGGCGATCTGTTGATCGAACATGCCCTGAAAGAATTTCACCTGCTCGCCATCCATGCCGCCGTCCACGGGCATGGCATCGCGCATGCTTTTCATCATCATCTGGATGAACAGGGCCTCGAACTGACGCGCAGCCGCGTCCGCCGCCTCCGGGGTCTCCTCGCGCGCCATGCGGCGCAGGTCGGTGAAGCCCTGGAAGTCGGTGTAGGTGTAGGCCTTGGAGAGGTCTGCGTTCATGGCGTTGGTTTCAATGGGCCAGCGAGGTCAGATGACGATCAACTGGGCACGCAGGGCGCCGGCCTGCTGCAGGGCTTCAAGAATGGCCACCAGATCCCCGGGCGCGGCGCCGACGCGATTCACCGCGCGCACGATCTCGTCCAGGGTCACCCCCGGGCCGAACAGGAACATGGGATTGATGTCCTCGGCGATCTCGACTTCGCTCTGGGGCGTCACCACCGTCTCGCCCTCGGCAAACGGCGCCGGCTGGGAGACCTGGGCCGTCTCGCTGATGGTGACCGTGAGACTGCCGTGGGTCACGGCAGCAGGCATCACCTGGACGTTGCTGCCGATCACCACCGTACCGGTGCGCGAGTTGACGATCACCTTGGCGGGCGGCGCACCGGGCTGCACGGTGAGGTTTTCCAACATGGACACGAAGGCCACCCGCTGACCCGGGTCGATGGGCGCGCTGACACGCACCGTTGAACCGTCCGTGGGTCGGGCCGTGCCCGGACCCATGGTGTCGTTGATCACGTCAGAAAGGCGGTTGGCGGTGGTGAAATCCGGCTGATGCAGATTGAGCATCACGCTGTCGCCCCGGGCGAAGGCGGTGGGGACTTCCCGCTCCACGGAGGCACCATTGGGGATGCGTCCCACACTGGGCACATTCACGCTGATGCGCGACCCGTCACGACCCTCAGCACCGAATCCGCCCACTATCAGGTTGCCCTGGGCGATGGCATAGGTCTGTCCGTCGGCGCCCTTGAGCGGCGCCATGAGCAGGCTGCCGCCTCGCAGGCTGGTGGCGTTACCCATGGAGGAGACGGTGATGTCGATGGTCTGACCCGGCTTGGCGAAGGGCGGCAGATCCGCATGGATCATCACCGCCGCCACGTTGCGAAGCTGGGGATTGACGTTGGGCGGCACGGTCACACCCAACTGACCCAGCATGTTTTTCAGGGACTGCACCGTGAACGGTGCCTGGGTGGTCTGGTCACCGCTACCGTCCAGGCCCACCACCAGGCCGTAGCCCACCAGCTGGTTGCTGCGCACCCCTGCCACCGAGGCCAGGTCCTTGACCCGTTCATAGGCCTGGGCGGTACTGGTGAACTGGGGCGCCAGCACCAATGCTGCGCACAGGGCCATCAGCCAGGCGGAACGCAATGCAGGATTCAGGGACTTGATCATGTACGCAGGCTCCTCAGAAGGGCCAGATCGGGCTGTTGAAGAAACGGGTCAACCAGCCGGGGGAATTGCTGTCGGCCAGAGTGCCACTGCCGCCATAGGCCACCTGGGCATTGGCAATCTGGGTGGAAAGAATGGTGTTGTCGGCACGCACGTCCACGGGGCGCACGATGCCGCGCAGGCGGATGTACTCCTGGCCCTGATTGATGCGAATCCACTTCTCACCCTGCACCATCAGGTTGCCGTTGGGCAGCACGTCGGACACCATCACGGCGATGGAGCCGTCCAGCTGGTTGCTCTGGGCGCTGTCACCTGAACCATCGAAGGCGCGGCTCCCCTCTAGGCTGCTGTTCAGGCGCGGATACTCGCGACCGAGTAACGTGGGCGTCTCGATGCTGACGCTGGAATCCTTGGTGGTGCTGGTGTTGGCGGACTTGCTTGCCTGGGTGCGCTCGGCCAGCAACACGGTGAGGACATCACCCACCCGGCGGGCCTTGTAGTCCTCGAACAGGCCGGTGCCATAACTGGCCTGATAGATGGCACCATTGTTGTATTCCGCCGGCACGGGCTGGGGCGGATCGATGGCCGTGAAGTCCGGGTCGTCGCCACGGCTCACCCCGCCCACGGTGGCACAGCCACCCAGCACGAAGGCGGCGGCCAGCACGCCCAGCAAGGGGCGGAATCGAGCGATGCATGTATGGATCATGGCGGCTATCCGTTAGTGGGGTCGGCGCGGGCCTAGCGGCCCAGGTTGTTGTTCACGTACTGCAGCATGGCGTCGGCGGTGGAGATGGCCTTGGAATTCATCTCGTAGGCCCGCTGGGTCTCGATCATGTTTACCAGCTCTTCCACGGTGTTCACGTTGGAGCTTTCCAGAAAGCCCTGCAGCAGACGGCCGCGACCGTCCAGGCCCGGGTTGCCTGCCTGAGGCGCACCGCTGGCGGCGGTCTCGGTAAACAGGTTCTGACCGATGGGCTGGAGGCCCGCCGGGTTGATGAAGTCCGCCAACTGCAGGTTGCCCACCACGATGGGGGCCACGTTGCCGGCCACCGTGGCGCTCACGGCGCCATCCTCGGCCACGGTCAGGCTCAGGCTGCCTTCGGGAATAACGATGCCCGGCTGTACCTCGTAGCCACCGGAGGTAACCAGCTGGCCGTCGCTGTTCATCTGGAAGCTGCCGTCACGGGTGTAGGCGATGTTGCCGTCGGGCATGAGGATCTGGAAGAAACCCCGTCCCTCGATGGCCATGTCCAGGGAGTTATCCGTCTGGGTGACGTTGCCCTGGGTGAACATCTTCTCCGTGGCCACGGTGCGCACACCGGTGCCCAGCATCAGCCCGGACGGCAGTTCCGTATCCTGGGCCGCCTGGGCGCCTGCCTGGCGCACGGTCTGGTAGATCAGATCCTGGAACACCGCCCGGCCCTTCTTGAATCCGGTGGTGTTCACGTTGGCCAGATTGTTTGAGATCACGGACATGCGCGTCTGTTGCGCATCCAGTCCGGTCTTGGCGATCCACAGGGCCTTGTTCATGGTGTTACCTCGTTGTCTCTTAAGTCATCCGCAGCAGGGATGCAGAGGCCGCGTCGTTGTCCTCGGCGGTCTTCATCATCTTCACCTGCATCTCGAAGTGGCGGGACAGGTCGATCATCCTGACCATGGCCTCCACGGCATTCACGTTGCTGGCCTCCAGGGTGCCCCGCACCAGGGTCACGTTCGCATCGGGCAGCTGTTCACCCAGCTGGTGGCGAATCAGACCATCCTCGCCACGCACCATCTGATCGGGGTCGGGGCTGACCAGCTTGATGCGGTCCACCTCTGCCAGCACGTTGGCACCCTGCCCCAAGGGCCGGATGCTGATGGTGCCGTCGGTGCCGATCTCGAAGCTCTCAAAGGGCGGCACGGCAATGGGACCCGCCTCTCCCAGTACCGGCAGGCCGGTACCAGTGGTGAGCAGGCCCATGGCATCCGCCCGCAGATCACCGGCGCGGGTGTAGGCCTCGGTACCGTCCGGGGCCTGCACCGCAATCCAGCCTTCGCCCTGAATCGCCACGTCCAGATCCCGCCCGGTGGCCTGCATGGGTCCCGGGGTGAAGTCCACCTTCATGTCCTGCAGCATGGTGTAGGTCCGGGTGTCGTAGCCGGGCCCCTTCACCTCCTTGCTGGTGAACGCCTCCAGTGACGCCTTGAACCCGGTGGTGTTGGCATTGGCCAGGTTCTGGGTATTGCGCGCCTGGGAAAGCGCCGTCTCCTTGGCACCGGACATGGCGAGATAAAGCATCCTGTCCATCGATGATGACTCCCGCTTACCGGTCGTTACCGGATATTGATAATGGTCTGGGTCACCGCGTCGGCGGTGGTGATCACCTGGGCGTTGGCCTGGAAATTACGCTGGGCAGTGATCAGCTTCACCAGCTGCTGGGCAATATCCACGTTTGAAGCCTCCAGGCCACCGGACTGGATCAGGCCGAAGTTGCCCGTATCCGCCTCACCCAGAATCACGTCGCCGGCACCGAATGCCTCGCCCCACGCGTTGTCACCCAGTTGCTGCAGTCCCTGAGGATTGGCGAAGTTCGCCAGGGCAACCTTGCCCAGGGCCTGGGACTGGCCATTGGTGAAACGGGCGAAGACCACGCCGGAGGGATCGATGTCGATGCTGTTCAGACGACCGGTGGTGAAGCCGTTCTGGCTCAGGCCGGTGACATTGAAGTTGTTGCCGTACTGGGTGATGCGGGTGAAATCGAACTCGATGTTCATGTCCGCTGCCCCATTGGGCGGCGTAAAGGGGCCGAAGGCACTGGGGGTCGCGGGGTTGAGCAAGGTCCCGTCATCGTTGTATTCCAGCGTCACCGGCGTACCCACCTCCGTGCCATCGATGGCCACCCGCGCCTCCCATTCCAGCGAGTCGAGGTTGGAGAAATACATGGTGGCGGTGCGTGCCTGACCCAGGGAGTCATACACCGTCAGCGAGGTGGAGTAATTGAAGCTATTGGGGTCGTCGATGTCGAAGGCAATACCCGTCGGGTTCGTGACGGCATCAAATCGGTCGATGGGCTCCATATCCGCCCTTAGATTCACCAGGGCCTGCACTGCGGTGGTGGCGCTGGGCGGCGCCTCGGAGGTGGACAGCTGCAGGTCGGCCAGGGCGCCGGTATTGAACAGCGTGCCCGCGGTATTCTGCGGGGTATAGACCTGCAGGCGCTGACCCTGGGTGTTGACCACGAAACCGTCGCGATTCGCCTGGAAGGCCCCGGCCCGGCTGTAGACCTGTGTGCCACTGTCGCTGAGCACGAAGAACCCCTGGCCGTTCATGGCCAGATCCAGGTTATTGCCGGTGAATTCGATGTTGCCCTGGTTGAACTGCTGGGTCACCGCAGCCAGTCGAACACCGGTACCGATGGCGGTCTGACTGATACCACCGAAGGACTGTGAGAACACATCGGCGAACTCGGCCCGGGATTCCTTGAAGCCCGTGGTGCCGGTGTTGGCAATGTTGTTGCCCGTGACCCGCAGGTCCGCGGAGGCCGCATTCAAACCGCTCAAGGCTGTGCGAAATGGCATGGTCTGTCTCCTGTTGAATGGACGCCCGGCCTCAGCCGATCTGTCTCACCTTGGAAAAATCAATCTCGCCCACACCCTCCACCTGGAGGGTCAGGGAACCGTTGTTACTGCCTACCGACACGCTCTCGACCCGCGAGGACAGGTAGGTTTCCAGTGCCTCACTGCCGCCTTCAGACGAAGCGGCAACACCCACGAACTCATAGATCCCTGCCGGTTGCAGGTCACCGGCCTCATCACGCCCATCCCACTGAAACTGGCGCAAGCCCGCCTCCTGGGATCCCATGGGCAGACGTCTGACCAGCTGACCGGCCTGGTTGTACACCCCCACCACCACATCGCTGGAGGAGGCCTCAAGATTCACCGCACCCCGCTGTCCTTGTGCGGGATCCATGATGATCATGTCCCCGGGCACCATCACATTGCGGTCCACCAGGGCGGCGGCCTGCAGGGCCTGACCCGAGACGATGCTCCGGCTGAAATCCTTGAAAGATTTCTGCAGATCCTCGATCCCCGAGACCGTACCGAACTGGGCCAGCTGCCCCAGGAACTCGCCGCTTTCCATGGGCTTGAAGGGGTCCTGGTTCTCCAGCTGGGTGACCATCAACTTGAGAAATTCGGTCTGGCCCAGACGATCATCCTTCTTCTGGGAGGAGGACTCCTGGGAGCTCAGGCCCAGATTGGCCAGTGTCTCAGTGGTGATTGCACTCATGTCGACTCTCCCGGCTTAGGACTGACCCAGCTGCAGGGTGCGCAGCAGGAGCTGTTTCGTGGTGTTCATGACTTCCACGTTGTTCTGGTAGGAACGGGAAGCGGAGATCATGTTGGCCATCTCCTCCACCACGTTGACGTTGGGCATGTAGATGTAGCCCTGCTCGTCGGCCAGGGGGTGATTGGGTGCATATTCCGCCCGGGGCTCCGCCTGGCTCTCCAGCACGCCGACCACACGCACCGGTGTGGTCGAGCCACCCTGGCCCGCCGCGTCCAGCACCGATGCGAACACCGGATGCTTGGAGCGATACGCCCCCTCGGGGGTCTGGCTGGCTACCTGGGCGTTGGCCATGTTGCTGGCCACGGAGTTCAGGCGCACCGACTGGGCACTGAGCGCCGAGCCGGAGACATCGAAGATCTTGAACAGATTGCTCATGGGTGATTACTCCCCTTTGAGCGCGGTACGCAGACCGCGGAATCGGGCATTGAGAAAATCCAGGCTGGCCTGGTACTGCACGGCATTCTCCGAGAAGGCGGCGTGTTCCAACTGTGGGTCCACGGTGTTGCCATCCAGGGAGGGCTGGCTGGGCACCCGGTACAGGGGTTCTCCACCCACACCACCACCACCCTGTACAGGCATGTGCGTGGCGTGGGTACGCGCCAGCCCTACACCGCCCTGCCCCGAGGCCTGGCTCAGGGCGGCACGGAAATCGATATCCCGCGCCTTGTAATTGGGGGTGTCGGCATTGGCCATGTTTGAGGCCAGAAGCTCCAGACGCCGCGAACGTACCCGTAGCGCGTCGGCATGAACTCCTAAGGCCTTGTCGAAGGACAGGGACATACCCGGTGATCCTCGTTAATCGTGTCTGCACGAAAACGAAGCAACAGGCGTGCCATAATATTTATGGTTTATTTTTCAGTTAGTTGTGTGATTTACGCGCCGGGGCAAGATTCACCGGGCGGCAATATCCCGCCGTGGCGCAGGGGAAGCACAGGAGAGGGGACGGGATTTTGACGCCGCCTGGGGCGGCTTTAACAGGCTGTTGAACAAAGGCTCCGGTGATGCCAGGCAAGGCGGAAAGCGGCGAGCAAGCGCAGTGTACATGCGCGTACATGAGCCCAGGCCGCTTGGACGCTTTGAGCCGCTTTCCAACGCAGCATGGCGCCGTCCGAGACTTTTTCAACAGCTGTTAACGCTTGCGGTACACCACGCCGGGACTACAGCGCACCATCTCGAAGGCGTCGGAGTAATTGGCCATGGACTCGGAAGCGCCCAGGAACAGATAACCGCCCGGATTCAGACACTGGGCGATGCGCTTGAGGATGTCGCGCTTGGATTCCGCAGAGAAGTAGATCAACACGTTGCGGCAAAAGACCATATCGAACTTGCCTAGCAGGCTGTAGCTGTCCAGCAGATTGAATTCCCGAAAGCTGGTACGCGCCCGGATCTCGGGACGCACCACCCAGCGGTTGCCCTCCTGGATGAAGTAACGGTCGCGCCGTTCCGGAGACAGCCCCCGGGCCATGGACAGGCTGTCGAAGGAGGCCTGGCGGGCATCGCGCACAATGGCTGTGGAGATGTCCGTGCCCACGATTTGCACGTTTTTCAGCACGCCAGGACGGCTTTGCTGGAACTCGCTCACGGTCATGCTGATGGAGTAGGACTCCTGGCCGCTGGAGCAGGCGGCGGACCAGATCTTGATGGAATTGGTGCCCGCCTTGACCAGTTCGGGGAAGATGGTCGTCTTGAGGATCTCAAAGGGGAAGACATCACG
>JBHEOJ010000017.1:0-356 GCA_046260855.1 Thioalkalivibrio sp. | reverse complement strand
CCTCGATGACCCGCTCGCGCAGGCCCGTCCGCTGCCCCCCTCTGAGCATGCGCAACAGCTCACTGACCGTGCCCACGGAGAATTCATCCATGAGCCTGGACAGACGGCTGGTCACCAGATAGTGCTTGTTGTCTCCAAGCACCAGACCACAGCTCTTCTCCAGGAACAGCCGGAAATCCTCATAGTCCTGGGGCTCGATGGCATTGGATGACAAGACACGCTTCTCCTGGTTACGGGCACTCGCAGTATAACGGCCAGACGCCCATCCTGCGTCCTTTGCCGGGGCGGCAAGATCTTGCCGCCCCGGCAATCCCGGGAGGCCCGGGCTGGCCGGTCACAAACAGACCATATTGATG
>JBHEOJ010000169.1:3640-4097 GCA_046260855.1 Thioalkalivibrio sp. | reverse complement strand
GGTATAGGGGGCGCTGCCCCGGGTGTGGCCGGTCTCCTCGCCGTAGAAACCGTGGTCCGGGAAGGCCTTGGTGATGATGGCCTTGATGGTCTTCTCCGTCTCCACATCGGCGATAGTCACTGGGCTCTGGTCTTCCTTGAGCTCCACCTTGATTTCCTGGCGGTAGTAACGCTGAATCACCTTCTGGGCGGCCAGGGCGGCCTCGATGGCAGTCTGAAGAAAGGGGCTCATGCTGTATTCCGGATAATGAATGGGAAAGCCACTCAGGTTATCACGCGGTCGCGCCACTGGCATCCCGGCACCCTGGCAGAACCCTCCCCAGGCGGCAGGGTCAAAACCCATAATCGGCGATCTGCTCGCCCGTATCGACCGCCCGCCACAGGCTTCTGACGAGGATCTCTGAAATGAAACGCATCGCGATCATTGCCCTGAGCGCCCTGGGCCTGAGCGCCTGCTC
>JBHEOJ010000169.1:0-3630 GCA_046260855.1 Thioalkalivibrio sp. | reverse complement strand
TGCCCCAGGACTGGCAGTCCCCCCACAGCCGCATCCCCGTGGGCAGCAGCATTACCCTGAATCAGACCCTGAGCATCTCCTCTGGCTATGCCCGGGTGTTCATGCAGGACGGCCAGGTCATACCCAAGGGGGCGGTCAACCAGTACTACCCACACTGCAACTTCGAGGTCTCCACCGTCAGCGACGGCACCGCGCGCATCGAGCGTGACACCTTCCTGGTCACCGGGCAACGTCAGGGGGATGTCCAGGTGGTGCGTCAGCCAACCCCCATGAGGGTGGTCTCCCTGGGCCTGATGCTGGCCGGCGAGGATGACGGCACGCCACCCCCCATCAGCCGACTGGTCCATTACCGGCTGCACTCGGAGCGACAGCCGGACGTGCGCGGCCTGACCTGCCACGGCGGGCTGGCGGATGACTGGGAAGCGCGTTATCCGAGCCGGGAGGAGATGCACCAGGTACTGGGCGGGGTTGTCAGCCTGGCAGACTGAGCCCCCTCGCCGCGATACTCCAGGACACCTAGCAGGCTGTCCGCCGTCCCGGCCAGCAAGGGTGTGCAGATCAGCAGCATGACAATAAACAGGAGACCCGCGACAGTTACAGGGGCGCGGGTACAGGGGCGCGGGCGGATGAGGCAGGTCGGAGGGTCACAGGGATATAATGTTCCCGTTTGGACACTCCCTGACAGTTACTGGCCACGGACTCGCAGCGCGTTGCAGTCATGGGCCGTCGACGCAATAAAATTTGACAGAATACCCATTTCCTTCGGCCCCGGGCCGAAGGAAATGGCATTTCATTGACCCAGACCATCATCGGAGTTCGACCATGGCCAGTTTTCAGGACAACCTCAAGCAGCTTCCCGCCATTGACCACATCGCCCGCCTGGAGCTTTACGGCGACGGCTACGAGCCCGAGACCAGCATCGAAAACCAGGCCGGCAGCCAGGGCTCCCTGGCCGTGTATTACAAGGTCTCCGTGGACCATGGCGGCCTCGGCCCCAGCGCCGCCCGCGATGCCATCGGCCTGTTCGCCGAACACGTCCAGGACGCCCACGACAACCCCGGCAAACACCCCAACATCGACCGCCTGTTCAAGGTGATCGACGAGGACCTGTATTACTCGGTGAAGGCGGTGCCGAAGGGCAAGGATGAAGGATGAAGGATGAAGGATGAAGGATGAAGGATGAACCCAAAGCGTAACCCCTGATTCCCCTCCCCTCTATGGAGAGGCCTAGCAGAGGTGGTTTCATTCAACCTTCAACCTTCATCCTTCAACCTTCTCCTATGAGGTGCGCCACTACCCGGCGGGTCTGGGGTGCCCGGCGGTGCTCGAACACATACAGCCCCTGCCAGGTGCCCAGGGCCAGGCGGCCGTCGATCACCGGGATGGACAGCTGGGTCTGGGTGAGCACACTGCGCACATGGGCCGGCATGTCGTCGGGGCCTTCCAGGGTGTGGCGGTAGATGGAATCCCCCTCGGGGACCAGCCGGCTGAAGAAGCGCTGCAGGTCGCCGCGCACCTCCGGGTCGGCATTCTCCTGAATCACCAGACTCGCCGAGGTGTGCTGGATCAGCAAAGTCAGCAGGCCCGTGTGAATGCCCGACTCAGCCACCCACCGGCACACCGGGTCGGTAAACATGTAGAGCCCGGGGCCCCGGGTCTGGATTTCCAGCGTCTGCGTGGCCTGCTGCATGGACATGGTGCGACAATCCCCCGTTCATTCCGTCACGTGACAGCCTCAGTGGATCCCACATCATACCCGCCGATGCTTGAATCGCTTCGCACCCAGAGTATGGAGCGGGACTACGGCAAGGGCGCCGCCGTCTTTCGCATGGGTGACAAGGCAGGAGCCGTGTACTACCTGCTGGACGGTGAGATACATCTGCAGCGCCACGGTCCCGACGGCGAGACCGTGGTCCTGCACCGGGTCCGGGACCAGGGCTTTTTCGCCGAGGCCAGCTTTGGCAGCGACCACTATCACTGCAGCGCCCTGTGCGTGCGAGCTTCCCGGGTCCTGGTCCTGCCCCGGGAAGAGCTGCGCGAACGCCTGGCGAGCGACCCTGACTTCACCCTGGACTGGATCGCCACCCTCAGCGCCCAATTGCGCCACCAGCGCACCACGGTGGAGCGCCTGCATCTGCGCGGCGCCGAGGCGCGAATCCGCCATTACCTGCTCACCGACGGTTCGCCCCCGGGAGAACTGGAGCTGGGCTTCACCCTGACCCAATGGGCCGACCTGTTGGGGCTCTCCCGGGAAGCCCTGTACCGGACACTGGCGCGCATGGAGGCCCGGGGTGAACTGACCAGGAAAGGTAACCGTCTCAGCCTCACGGCCACCTGAAAACCCTATGATTCGGATCATAGGGCCGGGGCCGCATGGCGTCTAAGATCCGGGATATCTAAGCCGAGCGATTTCATCGAGGACCACCATGAAACAGATCCTGACCAGCACCCTCCTGACCCTGAGCCTTGCCATACCGGCCCTGTCCCAGGCGGACGACCGTGAAATGGTGGAGATGCCGCCCATGATGCAGGAGCACATGCTGGCCAACATGCGCGATCACCTGGAGGCCATCGACGAGATCCTGGACGCGCTGAACCAGGAAGACTTCGACACCGCCGCCAAGGTGGCCGAGTTCCGCCTGGGCATGAGTTCCCTGGAAAGTCACGGTGCCAGTCACATGGCCCAGGTCATGCCCGCAGCCATGCGCGAGATGGGCACCGGCATGCATCGTGCCGCCAGCCAGTTCGCCCGCACGGCGCAAGAAGGGGATCAGTTGCGAGCGTTTCGCTCCCTGCGGGCGGTGACCCAGAGCTGCGTGGCCTGCCACGCGGCTTATCGCATTCGTTAAGGGCGCATATCTCACCGGTGGAGTTGGTTTCCCCTGACCCCCTGAGGCACAGAATCGTTACCACGGGCTAAACTCCCTCCATGGACCGCCAACGGAGGGATCAACGTGTCCGAACAAACCTCGCCCCCTGAAGATTCCAACCAGCCAATGTCGGTGGTCAAGGACATCGTCCAGCACCTTCGCGAGCACCCATTCCTGCTCATCACCATCGCCGGACTGGTGGTCCTGTCCGGCGTCATGGTGTTCGATATCGACAAGCTGCGGGAATTCAAATGGTTGTTCGTGGGTGTGGTGCTGGTGCCTGTGTTCCTGCAGTTTCTGCTGGTCTTCTGCCGACAACAGGCCCAGCAGCGACTGGAACAGACCCGCCTGATGGCGGAACGCCAGCCTCAGCCGGCGGCAAGCCCTACCCCGCCGGCCTCACCAGCGGCAGCCGCCGCAACGGTAAGCAACAAGGCCTGGTGGGCCCTCGGCCTTGGGGTGTTCGTGTTACTGGCCGCCGTTAGCCTGGACGAAGGCGATTGGCTGGACGTGGACATCCTCAACGGCCTGCTGTTCTTCTGCCTGGTGACCATGGGGCTGGGACTCTGGGCCATCGGCGACACCCTGCGTAAACCGGTGCGGGGTCGCGGCATCGCCATCACCGGCGTGGTCCTGGCCGGCTTCACCCTGCTGGCGACCCTGGGTTACATGATGGAGTTGTAAGGCGTGAGGCGTGAGGCGTGAGGCGTGAGGCGTGAGGCGTGAGGCGTGAGGCGTGAGGCGTGAGGCGTGAGGCGTG
>JBHEOJ010000168.1:0-4211 GCA_046260855.1 Thioalkalivibrio sp. | reverse complement strand
GAATCCCACTACCCGGCTTTATTACGTACACGATCCCATGTGCAGCTGGTGCTGGGCCTTTGCGCCGGTGCTCGCGGAGCTGCAGGCGCGCCTGCCGGCCCATGTCTCCATGGAGCGTCTGCTGGGTGGCCTGGCCCCGGACAGCGACGAAGCCATGCCTGCACCGATGTGCGACTATCTTCAGGCCACCTGGCGGGAGATCCAGCGCAGGGTGCCCGGCACCCGTTTTGATTTCGGTTTCTGGGAGCGCTGTACGCCCCGGCGTTCCACCTATCCCGCCTGCCGCGCGGTGATCGCCGCACGAGGGCAGGGCGAGGCCTACGACGGCGCCATGACCCGGGCCATCCAGCAGGCCTACTACACCCGTGCCCTGAACCCGTCCGAGGATGCGACCCTCATTGCCCTGGCCGGTGAACTGGGCCTGGATGTGGCTGCCTTCACACAGGCGCTCAATGCCCCGTCCACACGAGAGCGACTGCTCGAGGAGATCGCCCGCTCCCGGGCCATGGGGGCGGACAGCTTCCCGTCCCTGGTGCTGCAACAAGGCGGGCGCAGGCAAGCGGTGCCGGTGGATTACAACGGCTGTGATTCCATACTGTCCATCATCCAGGCCGCTTGCGCTGATCGGCCTGACTGAGCCAGATCACGGATGCTGTCTCGTGTCAGCCGGGGAGGTTTTCTGCCCAGCCCAGGCGGGCGAACAGGTCCTGCATGTCATCGGGTATCGGGGCCTCGAATCGCAGGCACAGGCCTGTGACCGGATGACGCAGTTTCACCCGGCTGGCGTGCAGCAACAGGCGTTCGATGCCGAAGTGTTCACGGAACATGCGGTTGTGCCGTCCCTCGCCATAGGTGGTATCACCGATCAGCGGATGGAAAATGTGCTTGAAGTGCCGGCGGATCTGATGCATGCGACCGGTGCCGGGATGCACCTCCACCAGGGAATAGCGACTGCTGGGGTAACGGCCCACGGGGATGTCCAGTTCCACGGTGGCCAGACGTCGGTAGCGGGTTACGGCATCCCGGGGCTCCGGGCGGTCCTCATGGCTCAAGGGGTGGTCGATCAGCCCGGCATCGTCGGTGTAGCCGCGCACCACGGCCAAGTAGCGCTTCTCCACCGTGCCCGATTCGAACTGCCCGGCCAGGCCCCGGGTAGCCTCCCGGTTCAGGCCGAACAGCAGCGCGCCGGAGGTGGGCCGGTCAAGGCGGTGTACCGGGAAGACCCGCTGGCAGATCTGGTCGCGCAGACACTGGAGCACGAACACCTCGTCCCGGGAGATGGGGCTGCGATGCACGAGCATGCCGTCGGGCTTGTTGATGACCACCAGGTCCCCGTCCTGATAAAGGATGGGGAACGGGCTGCGTGGGGGGCTGGGCTGCAAGGGTGTCTCTCACTGTCCTGAGGGTTTCAGGATGCGTGCTGATCAGAGGCGCCCTCAGCTCGGCAGGGACCGGCGCGGCCTTGCTTGGCCACGCTGGTCATTTCAGCCTGGCCGGGATCAGGACTTGCTGGCGCTGGTCGTCTGCAGGATCTGGGTCAGGCCGGCCACGGCGCCGCCGATGTTGCTCAGCTCCGCAGGCAGGATCAGGGTATTTCCTTCCTTGGCCAGACGCCCGAACTCGCGCACGTACTGTTCGGCCACGCGCAGGCTCACGGCCTCCTTACCGCCGGGCTGGTTGATGGCGGTGGCGATGCGTTCGATACCCTGGGCGGTGGCCGCGGCCAGCATCTGGATCTCCCGGGCCTTGCCTTCCGCCTCGTTGATCTGTTTCTGCTTCTCCGCCTCTGAGATGTTGATGATCTGCATGCGCTCACCTTCGGAGATGTTGATCTTCTCCTGACGCTCGCCCTCGGAGCGGGCCACTACCGCGCGGCGCTCACGCTCGGCGCGCATCTGCTGTTCCAGGGCGTCGTTGATGGTGGTGGGCAGCAGGATGTCGGCGATCTCGTAGCGCATCACCTTCACGCCCCAGGGCTGGGCGGCGTCGTCCACGGCCTTGACCACTTCCTCGTTGATGCGCGAGCGTTCCTCGAAGGTCTTGTCCAGTTCGATCTGGCCAATGATGGAACGCAGGGTGGTCTGGGCCAGGCTCATGGCGGCGAAGCGGTAGTCGGAGATGCCGTAGCTGGCGGCCTGGGCGTCCAGCACCTGCAGGTACAGCACGCCGTCCACGGAGACGGTGATGTTGTCCTTGGTGATGCACTGCTGTTTGGGGACGTCCAGGGCCTCTTCCTTGAGGGTCTGCTTGTAGGCCACCCGGTCGATGAAGGGGATCAGGATGTGGAAACCGGCGTCCAGTGTGCGGGAGTAGCGGCCCAGGCGCTCGACGATGAAGGCGGAACGCTGGGGCACGATCTGCGCCGTCTTGACCAGCGCCACCACGGCGATGGCAAGGATGATCAGGGAGATAACGGTTGTAATGCTGATACCGTCCATGTGTGTGTTCCTTATGCGTGTTGAGAGAGCGGTTAGGGCGTCTTTTACTGGCCGGATGCGGGGGCCCGAACGGGGGCATGGGTGCTCACCTTGAGCACCAGCCCACGGCGCCCGGTGGTCCAGACCGGCTGGCCGGCGCTGATGGCTTCATCAGATTCTGCGTTCCAGCGGGCGCCGCTGTAGTCCACCAAGCCGCTGCCGTTGACGAAGTCCTCGCTGGCCACCACCCGTGTACCCACGGGCATCAGCTCGACGCCATGCTGGCCGCTGCTGGACTTGCCCTGGAACCAGGCCTTGAGATGCTTGCGGGTGAGTAACAACAGGACCACACCCAGTGCCGCAAACAACAGGATCTGCACGTTGAATGAAAGATCGAAGCCGAGCATCAGGACGACGGCCACCACGATGGCGGCCACGCCGAAGAAGATGGCGATGATGCCGGGAAAGGCGAATTCGGAGAGGATTAGCAGCACGCCCAGCAGGAACCAGAGCGAGGCGGGTGTGACAGTCCAGTCGATGTTCATGGGGCCGGGTCCGTGGGTGGCTTGGGCAACCCGGGCATTATCCGGTGAGGGACGGCGCCCGACAACCACCCGAGCGGGTGATCCGGGCGACCCCGGCGGATATCAGTGCTTGTGGCGGTAGCTGATGCGACCCTTGGTCAGATCGTAGGGGGACATTTCCAGCTTCACTTTGTCACCGGCCACCACACGAATGCGATAGCGGCGCATCTTGCCGGAGGCGTAGGCGTGAATATTCATGCCGTTGTCCAGTTCCACACGGAAATGCTGGTCGGGCATGACGTCGATGACGGTACCTTCCATTTCGATCAGGTCTTCTTTGGACATAAAATCTCCTCTTGCGCAGGGGCGGTCTGCACACCGGTACGCCTCTACGTCGTTGGTTTGGATCAATTGACTGGCCAAGCGCCGCAACGCCAGGGCCGTGAGTGCGTCAGCCTGTTGGTGACGCCCGTGACAGACAGTCCTGTGGAGCTGTCGATAAAGCGGTGTGCTAATGAATGTCAGTGTGACTATCAGCCAAGCATTATACATGAATCAGGGCGTGCATTCAGGCACGGCTTTGATTGCTGGTGCGTTGATGCATTCGCGCCGGTCGTGACTGACGCTGAAAAAGCCGCACCGTCAATCATGGGCAGTGCGGATTCGCGCTAGTATCAAAGATCCTTTGTGATTTCGTATTTCGAGGTGTCCGGACATGCAGATCCGGCCGTTCCCTGCCGAGCCTGTTGACCGGGGCCGTCGCTCGGCACTCAAACTCATGCTGGCGAGCGCGCTGGCACCACTCGCTGCTGGCGCCGAGGCCAGGCCAAAGATCGGCCTGGCCCTGGGCAGCGGCGGTGCCCGCGGGCTTGCCCATGTACTGGTGTTCGAGGTCCTCGATGAGTTGGGGCTGCGTCCCCATCGCATCAGTGGCTCCAGTATCGGCGCGATCATGGGCGCCCTGTACGCCTCCGGCCTGTCGGCCGCGGACATCCACGAGCAGATCGATCGCCTCACGGTGTCATCCGAGGAGACCTGGTTCCATTCCCTGCTGGAAGAGGATCTGTCCCGCTGGTTGGACTTTTTCCGGCCGACCCTGGGCAGCGGTGGACTGATCCAGGCCGATGCCTTCCTGAATTATCTGGGCGAAACCACGGGACGGGCCAGCTTCGATGAGCTGCATATCCCCCTGCAGGTGATCTCCTCAGACATGTGGACCCGTGAGTCGGTGGTGCTGGAGGCGGGGTCGCTCTGGCCGGCGGTGCATGCC
>JBHEOJ010000167.1:435-4235 GCA_046260855.1 Thioalkalivibrio sp. | reverse complement strand
CGTGTATCGCTTCGAGAAGCGTTTGTAACTCCACATGTATTGTTCCGGGCAGCGGCGCACCAGTTCCTCCACGGCCTGGTTGATGGCGGTGGCGGCGGTTTGCGGATCGTCCGAGTACAGACCTTCTGGGGCGGGGATGCACTGGTAGCGGAAGCCCTTGCCCCGGGGCAGGCGGTGGGCGAAGGCGAAGATCACCGGTACCCGGCCCGGTGCCGCCAGGCGTGCCAGCAGGATCATGGTGTAGGCGGGATGCCCGAAGAAAGGAGCGGTCACGCCGCTGGACCCCTTGGGGGTCTGGTCCGGCAGCATGCCGATCAGCTCGCCCCGTTGCACCGCCTGGCGCAGGGCCTTGATGCCGCGGGGGGTGGTGGGCACCAGCTTCGCTCCGGTGGCCTGGCGGGACTCACGCAGCAGGGTGTCCAGGGCCTTTTGCCGGGGTGGGCGGTAGAGGCTGGTCATGGGGCCCATGGAGGCGGCGTGCAGGCCGGCGAATTCCCAGCTGCCCAGGTGGGGAGACACCAGGAACACCCCCCGGCCCTGGCCCATGGCCTGTTCCACGTGCTCCCAGCCATGGACACCCTCGAGTAATTGCGCGATGCGTGCAGGACCTGCGCGCCACAGCCAGGGGGCCTCGGTGAGGGCCTTGCCGGTCTCCATGAGACTGCGCCGGGCCACCCGCCGCCGCCAGGCAGGGTCCTGGTCCGGGTAACACAGATCGAGATTTCTCAGGGAGGTGCGTTTCAGGTCGCTGGGCAAGACCCAGCCCAGCCAGCCCAGGGCCGCGCCGATGGCGTGGTTCAGGGGCAGTGGCAGCCGGGCCAGCAGCCCGAGTACCGTGCCAAGCATCAGGCCCGCCGGCGGGCCGGGGTGGACGGCGCCTCGGGGGTGTCCTCCAGACCTGTATCCTCCAGGCCTTGGGACATGAGGGGTCTCAGGGTGGAGAGCAGATTACGAAACAGGCCGGGCTGCTGCGCCTCCTGGCCGGCCAGCAGTTCCTTCATGTGCTGGCGTTGGGTGGGCATGTCGAAGCAGGCGGGGCAGTTTTCGCTGATCACCGGCAGGCCGGCGGCCTCGGCAAAGGCGGTGGTCTGGCGCTCGCGCGCATAGACCAGGGGGCGGATGACCCGCAGATCGCCGGCATCAATGCGGTAATGGGCCTTCATGGTCTTGAGGCGCCCGCCGTGGAAGGCGCTCATCAGAAAGCTTTCCGCCAAGTCGTCCAGGTGCTGGGCCATGGCCAGCACGTTGAAGCCATGCTGGCGGGCAGTGCGATACATGAGACCGCGCTTCATGCGCGAGCAGAAGGCGCAGTAGGAGTCGTTGTCCATGTGCTGGGTGGCCCGTTCCATGATGGGCTCGCGCACGTAGTGGTATTCCACGCCCAGTGCCTTCAGGTACGGGATCAGGGGCGAGGGGTCGAATGACTCGCTCTGGGGGTCGATCGTCACCGCAGCGAACTCAAAGCGCACCGGTGCCCGGCGCTTAAAGTGGTGCAGCAGGTGCAGCAGGCTCAGGGAATCCTTGCCGCCGGACAGGCCCAGCAGGATCCGGTCGCCGTCAGCGATCATGCGAAAGTCCCCCAGGGCCTTGCCGGTGAGGCGTGCCAGGGATTTGGATGGTGAGATGAATTCGGACATCAGGGGGACGAAGATACGTCCCCGCCTGGTTTCGGGCAAGGCTGGCGTCGCCGCCGACGGCCCTGTGTAACGGGCAAAAAAAGCCTCGGCACCGTCCTGGTGCCGAGGCTGGCCGTCCCTGGTTACCTTGGTGATTCAATCGTCCCTGGTGGGGTCCGTTCCACACCGAATCCTGCTTCCTGCAGAGTCTCCGGGTTTTCCTGAAGCATCCTCCCTTGGACGACGTGAACATGATTTCGCATTTCAAGGGCCTGCGAAAGCGCCCAAAAAGGGCATTTTTGTAGGAATCTTCCACAATCTTTGTAGGCTTGGGCCTACACGCACGCTTTTGGGGGTTCAGGGGCTATCATGGCCTGGTCAATCGCCCGCTTTTGAAGGGAGCCTCCCATGCGCGTTCTATACCCATCCATCGAGCCCTATCACGTGGAAACCCTGGCCGTGAATGCCCTCCATCGGCTGCGCCTGGAGACCTGTGGCAAGCCCGACGGTCTGCCCGTGGTGTTCCTGCATGGTGGCCCCGGGTCCGGGTGCGAGCCCTGGCACCGGCGTTTCTTCAATCCCGATGCCTACCGTGTGGTGCTGTTCGACCAGCGGGGCTGCGGTCGCTCCACCCCACATGCCTCCCTGGAGGACAATTCCACCACCCACCTGGTGGCGGATATGGAGCGTATCCGTGTGCATCTGGGCATCGAGCGCTGGGTGGTGTTCGGCGGTTCCTGGGGCTCCACCCTTGCCCTGGCCTATGCCGAGGCCCACCCGCAGCGGGTGCTGGGTCTGGTGCTGCGGGGCATCTTCCTGTGCCGTCCCCGGGATATCCACTGGTTCTACCAGGACGGCGCCGGACGACTGTTCCCGGATTACTGGGCCGACTATCTGGCGCCCATTCCCGAGACGGAGCGCGGCGACATGGTATCCGCCTATCACAGGCGCCTCACCGGACAGGACGAGGTGGCGCGCATGGCCGCCGCCAAGGCCTGGTCGGAGTGGGAGGGCCGTACCGCCACCCTGTTGCCCAATCCCGGGGTGGTGGATCATTTTCGGGATCCCCATGTGGCCCTGAGTCTGGCCCGCATCGAGTGCCACTACTTCTCGAACAACGCCTTCATGGAAGAGGACCAGTTGTTGCGCGACGCCCATCGTCTGGCGGATATCCCGGGCACCATCGTCCATGGCCGCTACGATGTGGTCTGTCCCCTTGACCAGGCCCATGCCCTGCATCAGGCCTGGCCCGGTGCGCGGCTGGTGATCGTGCCCGACGCTGGCCATTCCGCCGGTGAAGCGGGGATCGTCGATGCCCTTGTGACGGCCACCGACGAACTGGCCGCACGCCTGGCATGATCGCCCTGTTACAGCGGGTCACCGGGGCCTCGGTGACCGTGGGCGATGTGGCCGTGGGACGTATCGGCCCCGGGGTGCTGGCGCTGATCGGTGTCCAGCGGGGTGACACCGTGGCCCAGGCCACACGGCTGCTGGAGCGCATCCTGGGTTATCGGATGTTCGAGGATGACCAGGGGCGCATGAACCTGAGCCTGCAACAGGTGGCCGGCGGCCTGCTGCTGGTGCCCCAGTTCACCCTGGCCGCCGATACCCGCAAGGGCATGCGTGCCAGCTTCGCCCCCGCCGCCGACTCCGATGCCGGTCAGTCCCTGTTCGAATCCCTGCTGAACCTTGCCCGGGCGAACCATCCGCAGGTGGCCAGCGGGCGCTTTGGCGCCCACATGCAAGTGAGTCTGGTCAATGAGGGCCCTGTGACCTTCTGGCTGGAGGTCCCGCCGCCGGTCTGACCTGTCACGGGGTGCACCGAGGCGGTGCCCGGCGCCTTGCCCTGGTGCGAGTGTGCGGCAGGGGCCTTGCCCGCCGGGGCCCGGGCTGGGTTTGAGGCGGTCTATCACGCCTTCATGACCCAGGCGGAGGGGTGCGGGGTGGATACGGGGGTGTGGGTACAGGTGATGCGGCGACTGGTAAGTCTGGGCCTGTCCCCGGCGGCCCTCAAGTCACTGTCCGGCTGCCTGACCCTGGGCACCCTGCGCGGTCTGCTCCATCTGGCCTACCTCTCTGCCTGCGAAGCCGGTGTCCGCCGATCGTCTGATGGCGGCGGCGATGCGGGAGGTGGAGAACGAGGCGGTGGCTGCGGATTGTCATCCGCGGGGACTGCTTTAGTCG
>JBHEOJ010000167.1:0-350 GCA_046260855.1 Thioalkalivibrio sp. | reverse complement strand
CAGCCCGGCGGCCTGGAAGCGGGTGAACAGCCGGCTCACGGTCTCCACCGCAAGGCCCAGGTAGTTGGCGATGTCATTGCGGGACATGGTCAGGTTGAAGGTCTGGCGGGAAAAGCCCCGGGCGCCGAAGCGGTTGGACAGGCTCAGCAGAAAGGCCGAGAGGCGCGCCTCGGAGGACTTCTTGCCCAGCAGGGTCATGAGGTGTTCGTCGGACTGGATCTCGCGACTCATGATGCGAAACAGTTGGCGCTGTAGTCCCTGGACCTGGCTCGAGAGTTCCTCCAGCTGGTCGAAGGGGATCTCGCAGACGGCGGTGGTTTCCAGGGCGCGGGCGGAGCAGGGGTGGATGC
>JBHEOJ010000166.1:3880-4236 GCA_046260855.1 Thioalkalivibrio sp. | reverse complement strand
GTTGTCGAGCGTGAGGGTCTGGCACAGGCTCTTCGGCACCCAGCCGAACAGTCGCTGCGTCACCGCCGTAAAGGTTATTGCCTGTTTGTTCTTCGCCCGACCTGCCACGAGGAAGCGTGTGACCCGCTCAAGGTGTGTGACCAGGCCGCCGCGTTTCTTGCAACTCACCACCATGTCTCCCTCCCAGTCACCGACGCGGGCACGCTGGTCCACGATCTGCGGGCGTTCGGAGATATCGACCCGATTGGCGATCCGACTGTGTGCGGGCAGGCGGTCACGGCGCATCCTGCGACGAGGCCGACGCTGCCACAGGTTGCGATGGAGCTGCCCGCCACGGGCGGCATCCCGGTACACCC
>JBHEOJ010000166.1:0-3870 GCA_046260855.1 Thioalkalivibrio sp. | reverse complement strand
GCCGGAGGGTATACACCTGGAAGTCAAAGCACGGAAAGTGGCTTAAGGCGCTGTGAGGAAGCGTTCAATCAGCAATTTTTTGAGTATTTTGAAGGATTTTCTGAGCATGGTATTTTTCATGGTATTACGAATTGGAAAGAAAATAAGCCATTGAAAATAAGAGATAAAAAAGGCTTATTTACAATCGAGTGGGAGTGACCGGCACTGGCAGGCATCACAGGTGAGGCTTCAACATCCCGCAGTTGGGCGATAGACTGAATAAAAACACAGTATCGCAAGGACGCGAATCATGCCCCACACGGCGGCGGCCAGGACGGCCACCCGGGAGGGAGATGCTGGGCGTTACCAGCGTCACCGGCCCGAGCAAACCCTTCTCTACCGGATTGTTGAGCAGCATTACCCTGTGTTCGCGGAGCACATGGCTGCGCAGGGCCGGCCACTGCCGGACTACATGCAGAGGGAGTTTGAAGATTACCTGAAATGTGGTCGCCTGGAGCACGGATTCCTGCGTGTACGCTGCGAGTCCTGCCACGCAGAGCACCTGGTGGCGTTCAGTTGTAAACGTCGCGGGTTTTGCCCCAGCTGCGGGGCGCAGCGCATGGCGGAAAGTGCCGCGCTGCTGGTCGATGAGGTCTTTCCCGAACAGCCCGTGCGCCTTTGACGTGGATGGGCAGGCCGTAGGGCTTGAGCACGTTGAGGGTGCTGGGCGCGACCAGGTCGCCGCAATGCAGCACCGCCTCCGCGCCCAGGTCGGCGGCCTCGCGCACGGCCGCTACCAGCAGGGCGCGGTTGTCATGGCTGTCGGAATGAATGCAACCTTCATATCCATTTACCAGAAAACCGGGGTCAGAGACGAATGGCACTTACTTAGATACCCCGGTTTTTCGGGTTTTTAGAACTTCGGCTTTTTCGGCGCATCCCTGTACATCTGTACGCTCTTGAGGATCTCCTCCTTGGCCTCGTCGATGCCGTACCAGCCGTCCACGCGCACCCACTTGCCCTCGTCCAGGTCCTTGTAGTGCTCGAAGAAGTGCGCGATCTGTTCGAGGATCATGGGCGGCAGGTCGCGGAAATCCTGTACCGAGCGGTAGACCTTGCAGAGCTTGTCGATGGGGACCGCCAGCACTTTGGCATCATCGCCCGATTCGTCCGTCATCTTCAATACGCCCACCGGCCGGCAGCGTACCACGGAACCGAAGATCAGCGGCACGGGGGTGAGAACCAGCACATCCACCGGGTCGCCGTCGTCGGACAGGGTATGGGGCACATAGCCGTAATTGCAGGGGTAGTGCATGGCCGTGTTCATGAAGCGGTCCACGAACATGGCGCCCGTTTCCTTATCGACCTCGTACTTGACGGGATCGCTGTGGGCGGGGATCTCAATGATCACATTGATGTTGTTGGGGACGTCCAGTCCGGAGTCGACACGGTCCAGGTTCATGGGGGCAGCCTCGGTACCAAAGAACAAGGGCCAGTAGTATACCGGCCCTTTATAAGGGTTGGCTAATTTTTCACCGCGTTATTGCGAGCGAAGCGCGGCAATCTCGCAAGGCCGGCACGCCCATGGAGATTGCCGCGCTTCGCTCGCAATAACCGGGATGCCGTTACAGCAACGCCACGATGTTGATGATCTTGATCAAGGGGTTGATGGCCGGGCCGGCGGTGTCCTTGTAGGGATCGTCGACGGTGTCGCCGGTGACCGCTGCCTTGTGGGCCTCGCTGCCCTTGCCGCCGTAGTTGCCGTCCTCAATGTACTTCTTGGCATTGTCCCAGGCACCACCACCGGCGGTCATGGAGATGGCCACGAAGATGCCGGTGATGATGGTGCCGATCAGCATGCCGCCCAGCGCCTCCTTGCCGAGCAGCAGGCCCACCACGACGGGGGCCAGCACCGGCAGCAGCGAGGGGATCATCATCTCGCGGATGGCGGACTTGGTCAGCATGTCCACGGCCTTGGAGTAGTCCGGCTTCTGGGTGCGGTCCATGATGCCGGGCATCTCCCGGAACTGGCGCCGCATCTCGTTGACGATGCCGCCGGCGGCACGGCCCACCGCTTCCATGGCCATGGCGTCGAACAGGTAGGGGATCATGCCGCCGATGGAGAGCCACTCGAGAGCCACTCGGACACCCACTCTGTGAGAGCCACTCGGACCCCCCCAAGCTTGCCACCGACGGTCTGGCGTGCCAAGGTACAAGTCCTCTCGATATCAAGGACCGATATCATGCCCAAGCCAAGGAAGTGCCTCGTCTCGCTGAAAGCCACCCCCTACTACCACTGCGTCTCGCGCTGCGTGCGTCGCGCCTTTCTCTGCGGTGAAGATGCCCACTGCGGGCGTAGCTATGAACATCGCCGACGGTGGATTGAAGAGCGCATGAAGACATTGGCCGAGGTCTTCGCCATTGATATCTGTGCCTATGCGGTGATGTCCAACCATTACCACGTGGTCCTGCACGTGGACCGGGAAAGGGCTCAGGATTGGGACGACAGGGAGGTCATCCGCCGCTGGCAGAAACTCTTCGCGGGCCACCCGCTGACCCGGCGCCACCTGGCCGGTGAGGCACTGTTGCCGGTGGAACAGGAGCTGGTGGTGAAACGGGTGGCGTTGTGGCGCAGCCGTCTGATGGACATCAGCTGGTACATGCGCTGCCTCAATGAGTCCATCGCCCGCCAGGCCAATGCGGAAGACCAGTGCACCGGCCGTTTCTGGGAAGGCCGCTTCAAGTCCCAGGCCCTGCTGGATGAGAAGGCCCTGGCGGCCTGTCTTGCCTATGTGGACCTGAACCCGATTCGCGCCGGTCTGGCCGAGACGCCGGAGCACTCTGACTACACCTCAATCCAGGACGTATCAGGGCAGCCCTGGCGCCAGCGCCGGAACAGCCACCACACCTGATGCCCTTCACCGGCAACCCCCGGGAGGACATGCCAAAGGGACTCCCATTCCGCCTGGATGATTATCTGGAGCTGGTCGACCGGAGCGGGCGTGTACTGCGAAACGACAAGCGCGGCGCGATCCCTGAGAATCTGCCACCTATTCTCGAACAACTGCAGATAGACCCACGCCACTGGCTTTACATAACGCGCCACTTTGAAAGCCGCTTCAAGGGATTTGTTGGGGCTGCCTACAACCTGCGGGCGGCCTGTGAAGCCCTGGGCTACCGGAGAACACCGAATCTCGCGGTCTGCCGCGAGCTGTTATCTTAGCCCTTCCCCCACCCTCATTCGCACAATCGGGCAAAGCCCGAGGGGCGGCTACGCCCCGCGTTCGCCAATGATCACGTGCGGATGGCCAACCGCCGGTCGACTTCTTCGATTTCCCCCGAAAGATCACCCATGAACGGCCATGACAGCGGAGGCATGGGGTCATGCCGAGGTGCCTTGATCAAGTGTGGGTGTCCATGTTGTGTCCTCGTGTCCGTTCCATGGGGTGTTTGCGCCCAACAGCAAGCACCGGGCATTAGTGACGCCGGCAAAGCGGGGCAGGGGCAACAAGGCCAGGGTAGCCGATGAACCGCCAACGCCGGTACAGCGGCTCAAGCGTAAATTCAATACCGACATCGAGACCTGCAGTGCCTGCAGGCGGTGCCATGAAAGTCATCGCCTGCATCGAAGATCCGGTGGTGATCAAGCAGATCTTCGATCACCTTAAGCACAAAGCCGAAACCCACGAGTCCAGGGCGTTACTCGAAAGTCGGGCACCGCCGGCTGGACTGCAGATGGGTCTGTTCAACTGACGATCCCGAAAAAACCACCGGTTCAACTCAAGATGCTGGCTTATGCAGGTGGCAGGGATTCGCTTTGCCGGGTAGCGAGAATGGAGCTGGCTGTGGAGAGAAGAGGGCGAGTCTTCAGTGATAGTAGCGGAATGCAGG
>JBHEOJ010000165.1:0-4289 GCA_046260855.1 Thioalkalivibrio sp. | reverse complement strand
CGCGGCCCGTCCTGCGCTCGCGCGCCTTGCGGCTGACCGCTTGGCGACTCGCTGAATGAGGCTTAGTCAGGGTTCGGTTTAGTAACACTGCTCTACAGGGTTCCGGCCCTGTCATGAAGGCACAAAAAGGGGTGGTCCGACTGGATCGGTCCTTTTGATTTGATGCTGGTGGATACGGTTGGCCGAGCAAGTCGTGAACCCCGGCCTGGGGGTGTCAGTCCTTGTCCCGAAAGGCCTTCTCGGCCCGCTCATATCCCAGATCGATCATTTCCTGTGCCCGGTGAAAATCGAACAGCCCGCAGGCGTTGACTGGAATCTCGATGAGATAGTCCGGGTTATAGGCGGCCATGCGAAAACGGGAGATGTTGTTCTGCATGGTCTCGATGGATCGAGAGACCACATCCAGCATGCCCATGGAGGGTTCGTCGCTCTGCCTGCCCAGACGATCCTGGATGCCTTCGATGAAATTCGCGATGGCTTTCTGATACTGCGACTGTTTCGCGTCAGGCTGGGTATCCGGCTCCTCATGCTCGAAAAACATCGCCTCTTGTCGACCATTGAGGTTCACGGCGACGGTCAGGTCCGTGTTGTCACGAAGGGTGGGTGCAATAGGTACAGGGTTGATCAGCCCGCCGTCCACCAGGAGACGGCCTTTGTAATTGAAGGGAGTGAACACGGTGGGTATGGCGATGGATGCACGGATTGCGTCGAATAGCGGACCCTCGCTGAGCCAGACCTCACGACTGTTTTCCAGATCCGTCGCCACGGCGGTGAAGGAGACGGGCAGATCCTCGATGTTGATCTCGCCCAGCATGTCACGCAGTTTGCTGATCAGTCGGTCACCGCTGAAAAGACCTGACCAGCTATAGGAGAAATCCAGCAGTCTGAACACATCCCGTTTGCTCAGGGCCGTGACCCATTGCTCGTAGATATCGAGCTTGCCCGCAGCATGGATACCCCCGATCAGCGCGCCCATGGAACAACCGGAAATGGAGCTGATCTTGAAATCCCGGTTCTCCTCCAGCCAGTGGATCACGCCGATCTGAGCCAGCCCCCGGGCACCGCCGCTGCTAAGGACCAGGGAAAGGTTTTTTTGCTGCTTAGATGTCATGTAAGAGACCCATCGGACTGGATGATGTGTGGGCAATCCAGTGTACTTCGCCACTCATGCAAGGGATAGGAACAAGGGTGGCCGGCCTGAGTGTCAGCCGGTGGGGGTCTCTAAACTAGGTGATATGTATGATATGCTGCATTGCAGCATCCCGGACTAAACCAGCGTAGATTGCCATGGCGCATCAGCGTTACCTGCACGACGTGGAACCCAAGGCCCTCCAGCATGACCCGGCGCAGAAACGGGCCGTGTTACGTCTGCAGCGCGTTCGCGACGGGCTGATCGCCCCGGCTGCCACTCCCAGCCTGATGGCTCGTCTGCTCAAACGCCGTGCGCCCCGGCCTGTCGTGCCGGGTCTGTATCTCTGGGGTGGCGTAGGTCGGGGAAAGACCTACCTGGTGGATCGATTCTTCGAGTCCCTGCCCTTCCAGGACAAGCAACGGCTGCATTTTCACCGGTTCATGCAGCGGGTCCACGGCGAACTCAAGACCCTCAAGCAGCAGGCAAACCCGATCCATATCGTCGCCCGGCGCATGGCCGCTGCACGCCTCCTGTGCCTGGACGAGTTCTACGTCTCTGACATCACCGACGCCATGCTCCTGGACAGACTGCTGGCCGGTCTGTTCGATCATGGCGTGACCCTGGTGACCACGTCCAATATCCCCCCAGACGCGCTCTACAAGAACGGACTGCATCGCAATCTGTTCCTGCCAGCCATCGAATTGATCAAGCAGAACCTTGAAGTCTTTCACCTCGACAGTGACACCGACTACCGCTTTCGTTCCCTGGCGCAGGCGGATATTTACCATGCACCCCTGGACGAAGCGGCGGACCTGCGCCTGACCGAGGCCTTTCGCGCCATCGCACCGGAACCCGGCCAGATCGGCGGGACGCTGGAAGTGACAGGGCGACAGATCCCGGTACAACGCCTGGCCGACGGCGTGGTCTGGTTTCGCTTTACCGACGTCTGCGACGGACCCCGAAGCCAGCTGGACTACGTGGAGATTGCCCGCGTGTTCCACACCGTGCTGATATCGGAGATCCCGGTCATGGACGAGGGCAATGAAAACCAGGCCCGGCGTTTCATGGCCCTGGTGGATGAGTTCTACGACCGTAAGGCCAAACTGATCGTGTCGGCAGAAGCGCCGGCGGATCAGCTCTACCAGGGCAACTGGCTGCCCTTTGAGTTCCAGCGCACCTTGAGTCGTTTGCGGGAAATGCAATCCCACGAGTACCTGGAGCAGCCCCACCTACCCTAGCAGGCTGCTAGATTCACCAGCCCCCTGTGCCGGCAGGACCCTTGAAGAAACCGACCACATTGGCGGTAATCCAGCCACCGTAGTAGTCACCCACCTGGGCACTCACAGGTTCCGCGTTCACGTAGCAGGCGTCCACCCGGGACGGATAGAAGGCCAGGTGATCCCGGATCGCGGCAAAGGCAGGCGTTGGGTCCGGGTAGGACCAGGCTGCCGCCTCGGCCCGTCTCTCACCCAGCCTGAGTGTCCAGTAGACCGCCTGCCCCTTCCATTCGCAGAAAGTGCGAAGGTCGTCAGGTTCGAGCAGGTCCATCCGGACATCGTCTGGCGGAAGGTAAAAGGTGGGTGGGTGTGCGGTCTCCAGTACGCGGTAGCCGCGTACCGTATCGGCGATGAGCTCTCCGGCAAACACCACCTGCACACGCTGGGCGACCGGCTCGAGTGCTGGCGGGCGAGGGTAATCCCAGACCCATTCCTGACCGGGTTCAAGCCTTGGCCGTGATCGCTGTCCTGTCATGATGCGCTCACTGATCCGTGGAGCCGCTATGGTGTGCACCCCCACGCCTGCCGGACAAGACCAATGCGAGCGCAAGCCCCGCCGCGATCCCGATCAGAAGTGCAATACCGATGAGAACCGCATTCGGCATGGTCAGGGTGAAAAACAGGAAGCGGGTGGTCACGGCTTGCGTGTTCTGCACGATCAGGATCAGCACCAGGAGTACGGCCACCAGCGCAGCCGCAATCCGAGGTCTTCTCCACCAGGGTGTTTTCATGGACGGCTCCCGGTCCAGGTTCAAGGTAGGCCCTGAAGGTAGTCCTCCTTGGGTGGAGCAGCAAGGCAAGTGAGTCAAACAAGGGCAAATTGCCCGCGCACTGACCGCGGTGATAGTCTGCGGGCTCCCCAGTCAGAGACACAGACGCCAGCCCATGGCCAAGAACAAACGCAAGCCTCACAGTAAGCCCGCCACGGGTTCCACGACCCCTGCCCAAACAGCGCCGCTTTCTACCGAGCGGGTCGTCGCCACCCTCGCGGGTATCGGCCTGCTCATCACCGGCTACCTCACCTGGGTGGCCTGGTTCGGGACAGGCCCGGCCTTGTGCGCCGAAGGCTCGGGCTGTGACCTGATTCAGCAAAGTCGCTGGTCCAGGGTTCTGGGCCTGCCGGTGGCCCTGTGGGGGTTTGCCGTCTACGCGCTGCTGTTGCTCATGGCCACGCGCATGCCGCCACGGCTCAAGCGCTGGCAGCGGATCTGGTTTGTGTCTCTGGTGGGTGTCGCCATCAGCCTGTATCTGACGGTGGTCGGCTTTGTGTCCCTGGAGGCTTTGTGCCCCTGGTGTCTCGCCTCCCTGGCCACTATCGGCGCCATCTTTCTGTGGACGGTCATCAAGCGCCCGGAGTCAGCGCCAGGCCCGCCCTGGGGTACCTGGATGCTCAACAGCGTCGTGGTCACCGCCGTGATCCTGGGCACCCTGCACGTCTACTACAGTGACCTGCTCAGCCCCCGGGAAGATCCGCGCCTGTCAGCCCTGGCCCAGCACCTCACGGACAGCGGTGCGCTCTACTACGGCGCCTACTGGTGTCCCGCCTGCCAGCAGCAAAGCCGTCTGTTCCGGGGTGCCTCCGATCGGCTGCCCTTCGTGGAATGCGTGCCGGGCGGACGTAGCAGCTCAATGACGCTGCAATGTGTGAATGCGGGGATCAGTGGTTTTCCCACCTGGGTCATCAACGGGCGGCGTTACCAGGAGGTGCTACAACCGGAGGAACTGGCCAGGCGTTCCGGGTTTGAATGGTGAGGCGATTCGGCCTGATCACTGCCACCACAGGACAGCCACTCAGCGTCCCGGCTTACTAACCCGAACCCTGACTAAGCCTCATTCAGCGAGTCGCCAAGCGGTCAGCCGCAAGGCGCGCGAGCGCAGGA
>JBHEOJ010000164.1:3931-4397 GCA_046260855.1 Thioalkalivibrio sp. | reverse complement strand
CAGCCAAACCACCTCCTTGCCCAGCATGGCAAAGATGAAGGCGAATTCCGTGGCCACCACGCCGTTGCCGATCACCGCCACCCGCTTGCCCGTGGGGGGGCGTGCGTCGAACAGCATGTCACTGGTCAGTACCTTGTCGTCCACCGCCTCGAAGGGTGCGGGGACGAAGGCTGTGGCGCCGGTGGCAATGATGCTGTGCTCTGCCTGGATCTTGCGGGGCTCACCCTCGGGGCCGGTGATCTCCAGGGTATTTGCATCCACAAACCGGGCGGCACCCTGGATGGCAGTGATCTTCAGATGCTTCATGTAGTCCACGTAGCTCTGCTGCACCGTCTCGACCACGGTCTCCTGATGTTCCCAGGCCTTGTCCATGGAGGCGGTGAGTTGGCCCTCGATGCCACGCCCGCTGAAATGCCGTTGAGCGGCCACCAGTCTCGCGGTGTGGTACCAGTCCTTCTTGGGCACG
>JBHEOJ010000164.1:0-3921 GCA_046260855.1 Thioalkalivibrio sp. | reverse complement strand
AGCCGCCCCAGTCCGCCTTCTCGATGATGGTCACCTTGAGTCCGCGCAGGGAACCGAGGATGGCAGCCCGATAGCCGCCCGGGCCGGAGCCGATCACGGCTAGGTCGAAGTGTTCGCTCATGATGGGGGTTCCGAATGTTTGTGATTGATAAGTGGTCGGCGCAGAAATCGCTGGAAGACAAAAATCAAAGGCGTTCAGCCACAGAGGGCACAGAGGTCACGGAGAAGAAAAGCAAGATTCGGATGGGGCTGGTCATCGTGAAACATCTGAGCAAGACGCTTACTGTTTTGGTTTTCCCTGTGACCTCTGTGGCTAAAAATTTTTTGCACGATTAAAAAACCTCAATGCCAGTCTACGCCCGTGATGTTCAGGGCGTAGATGCGGCCATCGGCCTCGTAGTCGAAGCGTACCGGGATGTAATGCAGTTGCGGGGCAAACCAGGCGCTCAGGGCGATGCCGCGCTTCTCGTCCCGGCGGGTGACCTTGATGGTGTCCATCCGGCCAAGCCCCGTGTCCAGGCGCTCCGTGCCTTCATGCACGAGCTGGTAGTTGCGTAAGCGGTCCCGGTCGATCACGTCCACCGCCTGACGTTTCTCACTCATGCCGCTGCGCAGTTCCTGCATGACGAGCAGCAGCACGGACAGGTAATCCATGGTGTCGTCAGGGACCTGTAGTGCGAAGGCTGTGCCGTTTTGTGTGCCCGTGGCCAGGTTGGCCTCCCAGTTGAAACGTGTGTGGACCTCGCGAGTCTTTCCGGGTTGGACTTGGCTGTTGTGGCTTTCCAGGAGGCGCAGACCCTCCGGGCCGTTGCCGATGATGCTTTCCCGGGACATCTCGAAACGTCCCAGCAGGCGCAGGAAACCCACCACTCGTGCGTCCAGGCTCATGCGTACCTGGCCCGGTTCATAGCTGATGGTGCTTTGGGTCTTGAGGGTATTGCCGTAGGCCATGGCCTCGTAAAAGGCGGTGTGGGGTGGCGGGACGGCCAGGGCCGGCGCAGCGGCCAGCGCGGCGGTCAGGCCAAGGATGATTGCTATCCAGCGCATGAACTCAGTTCTCCTGCATTCGTTGACCGTCTGTGTCCATGTCCAGGGGGGCATCGAGGGGTTTGTGGTCCAGCCACACCTGGCCATCGCGCAGTGTCAGGCGCCCGGCGGCGAGCAGGCCGACTGCCCGGGGATACAGCCGGTGTTCCCGTTGCAGCACCCGGGCCGCCAGGATCTCGGGGGTGTCATCGGGCCGGATCTCAACCCGGGCCTGCATAATCACCGGACCACCATCCAGTTCGTTGTTGACGAAGTGAACACTGGCGCCGTGTTCTTTGACCCCGGCGCGCAGCGCCCGTTCATGGGTTTTGAGACCGCGAAAATCGGGCAGCAGGGAAGGGTGGATATTGATCAGGCGATTGGTGTAGTGCTCCACGAAGTCCGGCGTGAGGATGCGCATGAAACCTGCCAGCACCACCAGCCCCGGGGTATGGCCGTCGATGAGTGCCGTCATGGCCTGGTCGAAAGCGGCCCGGTCCAGGTAGGCGGTGTGGTCCAGGACGTGGGTGGGGATGCCCGCCCGGGCAGCCCGTTCAAGTCCGCGTGCCCCGGGACGGTTGCTGATCACCGCGGTGATGTGTCCGTGGATCTCGCCGGCGGCGATGGCATCGATCAACGCCTGCAGATTGGTGCCGGCGCCGGAGATCAGCACCACCAGCGGCATCGGCTTTGCCTGGCTCATCCAGTGATCAGATCCACGTGGGGCGGGACCTGATCACTGGCACCGATGTGGCCGATGGCCCAGGACTCGATGCCCACCGAGGCCAGGTGCGTGCGGGCGCTATCCACACCCTCGGCGGGCAGGATCACGACCATGCCGATGCCGCAGTTGAAGGTGCGTAGCATCTCCCGGGCGGACACCTTGCCCGCCTCTTCCAGCCACTGGAACACCGCCGGACGGTCCCAGGCCTGGGGGTCGAGTTTCGCGCAGGTGCCCGGGGGCAGGACCCGGGGGATGTTCTCCAGCAGGCCGCCGCCGGTGATGTGGGCCAGGGCGTGCACCGGCTGCTGTTCCATGAGGGAGAGCAGGGGGCGCACGTAGATGCGGGTGGGGGCCAGCAGGGCCTCGCCCAGGCTCACGTCGCCACAGGGCTGCTCCAAGTCTGCCTTGCTGACCTCGAGGATCTTGCGAATCAGGGAGTAGCCGTTGGAGTGGGGGCCGGAGGCGGCCAGGCCCAGCAGCACGTCACCCTCGCGCACGAGACGCCCGTCCAGGATACGGGATTTCTCCACGATGCCTACGGAGAAGCCTGCCAGGTCGTAGTCCCCGTCGCTGTACATGCCGGGCATCTCTGCGGTCTCGCCGCCCACCAGGGCGCAGCCCGCCTGTTCGCAGCCTTCGGCAATACCCTTGACCACGTCGGCGGCCACGTCCACGTCCAGGTGTCCGGTGGCGTAGTAGTCCAGGAAGAACAGCGGCTCGGCCCCCTGCACCACGATGTCGTTGACGCACATGCCCACCAGGTCGATGCCGATGGTGTCATGGCGGCGCATCTGCATGGCCAGGCGCAACTTGGTGCCTACGCCGTCGGTGCCGGAGACCAGTACCGGTTCCTTGAACCGGTCCATGGGCAGCTCGAACAGGGCGCCGAAGCCCCCGAGTCCGGCCAGTACACCGGGGCGGTGGGTGCGTCGGGCATGGGGCTTGATGCGTTCCACCAGGGCGTTGCCTGCATCGATATCGACGCCGGCGTCGCGGTAGCGCAGGCCGTCGGCCTGATCGTGGGGGTCGGAATGGGACATGGACAGTGGTCCTGGGGTTGCGGGCGGACGATCTTAGCGATGGCCCTTGGGGGTGTAAAGCACCGATCCCGTCGGGCTCATGGCATTTTAACTATGGTATGTTAGCGGACTCTGAATCCAAGCGAAAATGCCGCCTCTGCCATGAACTTGCGACAACGCCTCGCCCGCCTCCCATTCTACCTCTTCGCCGTCGCCCTGCTGGCCGCTGCCGGCGCCGCGCCCCTGTGTGCCGCCGAAGATCTGCACGTGGCCACGGTGGCGGTGGAGGACCGGGATCGTCCGGCCCGTGAGGCGGCATTCCGCACGGCCCTGGGCCAGGTGCTGGTGAAGCTCTCCGGGGACCGCCAGATACTGCAGGACCCACGTGTCGAGGATTTGCGCACTGCCGCGGCCCGGTATGTGCAGCGTTTTCGTTATGTGGATCTGGCTGGCGGCAAGTCGGGGCTCGAAGTGCGCTTCGATGGCGCGGTCCTGGAACGGCAGTTGGCCGAGCGGGGGCTGCCCGTGTGGGGCGCCGATCGTCCCGGGATACTGATTTGGGCGGGGGTTCCGCTCAATGGCCAGCGTGTGCTGCTGGGCGGTGATGAGGGACGCGAACAGATGCGGGTCCTGGAGCGGGTGGCCCGGGAACGGGGTGTGCCCCTGGTATTCCCGGTCATGGACCTGGAGGACCAGGCTGCGGTGGAATACGCCGATCTGGCCGGTGGTTTTCAGCAGCCGGTGATCCAGGCCTCGGCACGCTACTCCACGCGCTTTGTGCTGTCGGCCTATGTGCAACCCCGGGGCGACCTCTGGGTGGGCCGCTGGCGTTTGTACGGCCAGGATTTCCAGGAGGAGATCCCGGTCGAGGCCGATACTCTGGATGCGGCTCTGGACCAGGGCATGCAGCGGACCGTGGATGCCCTGGGGCGCCGCCTGGCCATCGCCGGCCTGTTGACCAGCGATGATCATGTGCTGGTGGCGGTGGATGGCGTGGACAGTCTCGAACGATTCCAGGCGGTGCGACAGTATCTTTCCGAGCTGAGCGTGGTGTCGGAGATCCGTCCCTATCGGCTGGAGGCCGAACAGGCGATCTTCGTGACCCGCTTGCGGGGCAGTACCCGGGACCTTCAGCGGGGTGTACGCCTGGGA
>JBHEOJ010000163.1:0-4411 GCA_046260855.1 Thioalkalivibrio sp. | reverse complement strand
CCAGCAGGCGGTCCACCTGGGCCTCGGTGTGGGCGGCGCTCAGGGTCACCCGCAGTCGGGCGGTGCCTTCGGGCACCGTGGGCGGGCGGATCGCGGGCACCAGCAGGCCTTTCTCAAGCAGTCTTTCGCTGAGTTGCATGGCCTCTACGGCGTCGCCGATGAGGATGGGTTGGATGGGGGTCTCGCTGTTCATGAGCCGCAGTCCGATCTGGGCGGCACCTTCCCGGAAGCGTTGCACCAGCGCGGTGAGCTTCTCCCGGCGCCGGGTGTCGGTCTGCACGATCTGCAGACTGGTCCGGGTGGCCTCGGCCAGGGCAGCGGGCATGGCAGTGGTGTAGACGTAGGTGCGGGCAGACTGGATGAGGGTCTCGATCAGGGTTTCGCTGCCGGCCACGAAGGCGCCGCCGGTGCCGAACGCCTTGCCCAAGGTCCCCATGAGGATGGGTACCCGGGCCTGGTCCAGGCCGAAGTGCTCCAAGCTGCCGGCGCCGGTCTTGCCGAGCACACCCAGACCGTGGGCGTCGTCCACCATGAGCCAGGCCTGGTGGCTCGATGAGATGCTGGCCAGTTCCGGCAGGGGGGCCAGGTTGCCGTCCATGCTGAAGACGCCGTCGGTGAGCACCAGCCGTTCGCCGGTCTGCCCCAGCCCGGCCAGGCGCTGGGCCAGGTCTACGGCGGTGGCGTGGGCATAGCGCTGGAAGCGGGCCCCGCTGAGCAAGCCCGCGTCGATCAGCGAGGCGTGGTTCAGGCGATCCTCCAGCACGTGGTCGCTGCGACTCAGCAGGGCCTGGGCAACGCCCAGGTTGGCCATGTAACCGGTGGAGAACAGTAGTGCACGTTCGCGGTTCGTGAATGCCGCAAGTTCTTCTTCCAGCTGGTGATGTGCCCGGGTATGACCATTGACCAGGTGGGCGGCGCCGGCGCCGACGCCGTAATGGCTGGCGGCCTTGCGAAAGGCGGCGATGACCTTGGGGTGGCTGGCCAGGCCCAGGTAGTCGTTGGAGCAGAAGGCGATTACCTTGCGGCCATCGATCTCCTGTTCCGGCTGCTGGCGGCCTTCCAGCACCCGGCGGGTGCGGTACAGGCCCTTGGCCCGGCGTTGTTCCAGTTCCGCCTTGAGGTCACGCATGGGCGGGGTCTCCCGGGGCGCGTTGGACCCTGAGGGTCAGGGGCCAGTTGACGGGGCGTGGGGTGGAGGCTTCGCCCCAGGCCTCTGCCAGGTCCGGTGCCAACGCCTGTAGCGGGTCCTGACCCGTTGCCTCCCGGCAGCGGGCGACGGCGGACCAGGTGCCCAGGTAGCCCATGAGTTGCGGCAGGTTCCAGTGGCATTGCATGGCGAAATCCGGTGTCTGAAGGGGGGTGAAGGGCAGGGTCAGGTCCCGGTATCGGTTGATCACGTGGCGGCGCTCCGGGGGCCACCAGGGCGCGAGGGTCTGATCGTGGAAGCGGTGCAGCAGGGCGTCCAGGGCCGGCGTGCCGGTCTCCAGTCGCCCATAGCTCCAGGCGGCCAGCAGGCCACCCGGCGAGAGCACCCTGCCCAGCTCCCGGTGAAACGCCTGCCCATTGAACCAGTGCAGGGCCTGGGCGACCGTGACCAGCGCCACGCTGCCGTCATCCGCCGGACAGGATTCTGCCGGGGCCACCTGAAACTCCACCCCCGGCACCGCCTGGGCAGCCCCGACCTGGGCCTCGGAGGCATCGGTGGCCAGCACCCGCCGAAAATGCCCGGCCAGGGCCCGGGCCGCCTGGCCGGTGCCGCAGGCGCAGTCCCAGGCGAGATCGTGGTGGGGTGCCTGTTGGGCGAGCCAGCCGAAGAGTGCCGGGGGATAGGAGGGACGGTGGCGTTGATAGTCCGTGGCCACCGGGGCGAAGTGATCGGTGAAGCCGCTCATGGCATCGACCCACCCGTAGGAGCGGCGACCCCGCCGCGAAGCATCCGGGGTCGAGGGGATATGGCTGATCGCGCAGAGGGCGCCAAGACGCAAAGGTCGCAGTGTTCTTTAGAACAAAATTCTTTGCGCTCTCTGCGCCTTCGCGTCCTCTGCGTGACCTTCATCCGCCTGGCAAAGCCCACTAGGCTTCGGCCCGAGGTCGGGCCTACGGGGGTTTTGTTCATCCTTCCACCTTCCACCTTCATCCTTCCGAAGGTAGAGGCACCGGCGCCAGCCGAATCCGGCTCAGGCCGCGTGGATGTCCACGCCACCGCAGGTCTCGCAGGAGGCGCCTTCGTCCTGGGCCTCCATGGGATGAATCCCTAAGCGCTCGAACAGCTGGCGGTCGTGGTTCTCGCCCGGGTTGGGGGTGGTGAGCAGCTTGTCGCCGTAGAAGATGGAGTTAGCGCCGGCAAAGAAGCACAGGGCCTGGAGCTCGTCATGCATGTCCGTGCGGCCAGCGGAGAGGCGCACGTGGGATGCGGGCATGAGGACGCGGGCGCAGGCGATGGTGCGTACGAACTCGAATGGGTCCAGGGCCTCGGCACCGGCCAGGGGCGTGCCTTCCACCTGCACCAGGTTGTTGATGGGCACGGACTCGGGGTGTTTGGGTAGGTTGGCCAGCTGCTGCAGCAGGCGGGCCCGGTCCCGGCGGGATTCGCCCATGCCCAGGATGCCGCCGGAGCAGACGTTGATGCCCGCCTCGCGTACGTGGGACAGGGTCTCCAGGCGGTCCTGATAGGTGCGGGTGGTGATCACCTGGCCGTAGAACTCCGGCGAGGTGTCCAGGTTGTGGTTGTAGTAGTCCAGCCCCGCGTCCTTGAGCTTGCGGGCCTGGGCGTCGGTGAGCATCCCTAGGGTCATGCAGGTCTCAAGGCCCAGTTCCTTCACGCCCTGCACCATCTCGATGACCCGGTCCAGGTTCTTGTCCGTTGGGTTGCGCCAGGCGGCGCCCATGCAGAAACGGCTGGCGCCATGGGTTTTGGCGTTGTGGGCCGCCTCCATGACCTCGTCCAGGGGCAGCAGGCGCTCGCGCTCGATCTCCACCTCGTGGTGGGCGCTCTGGGGGCAGTAGCCGCAGTCCTCGGGGCAGGCGCCGGTCTTGATGGACAGCAGGGTGCTCACCTGCACGGCGTTGGGGTCGAAGTTCGCCCGGTGCACGTTGTGGGCGGTGAACAGCAGGTCGTTGAAGGGGCGACCCATCAGCTCGAGGATCTCGTCCACCTGCCAGTCGTGGCGGAGGTCACTCATTTTCTGGCTCCTCGGGAATGATTGCGTCATGCCATTGTTCCCGGTTGATGCGAAGAATGTCGATGATGGACCAGGGGATGATCACCACGGCGGTGATGGCCCAGTACACCAGGAAATAGTTCAGCTTGGGAGGGAAGAACGTCCCCACCACGATCAGGGCGCCGATCACCGCATAAAAGCGGTAGGCCGCCTGCTGGGTGTAATACCCCACCCGCTCGTTGGGGTGGTGGCGATTCAAGGCGTACAGGAGCATGGAGGCGCCGAACCAGAAGATGATCAGCGGAAAGGGCACCAGCACGGCCACGATGTTGCCGTAGTTGAACAGCTTGGCGGCGGAACGTGCGGACTTTGCCGTGACGATGCGGGGTTCGGGTTTCGACATCTGTACGCTCAGTGATGCAGAATCATCCACAGGATCGGCCAATATACAGGAAGGCTAATGGAGGATACAGGGACGGTATCCGGCATCCGGGATGGATTCCGGCAGTTATCGCAGGCGTTTCTGCGCCTGCTCTATCCGCCGGTATGCCTGCTGTGCCGGGCTCCTGGCCACGCAGACCTGGACCTCTGTCTCGGCTGCCGGGACGAGCTGCCCTGGTTTGTCCATGGCTGTCAGGCCTGTGCCCGGGCCCTGCCCGAGGGGGCCGGCCCCTTGTGCGGCGCCTGTCTCAAGCGCCCGCCGCCCTTCGATGCCACCTGCGCCCTGTTCCACTACGCCGCCCCCGTGGACCGGCTGATCACCGGCCTGAAATACCGGGGACGCCTCACCCATGCGCGACTGCTGGGGGAACTCTGGTCGGCCCATGCCCCCGTGACGGCCCTCCCTGCACTGCTCCTGCCTGTACCCCTGCATCCCGAGCGCCTGCGCGAAAGGGGCTTCAATCAGTCTTTGGAACTGGCGCGTCCCTTGTCCCGGGCCCTGGGCATCCCTCTGGCTGCGGATCGACTGTTGCGGGTCCGCGCCACCCGCGCCCAGCAGGGCCTCAAGGGCAAGGCACGGCGCAGCAACGTGCACGACGCTTTCCGCCTGCGCCCCGGCCCACTGCCGACCCATGTGGCCATCGTCGATGACGTGATGACCACCGGCTCCACGGTGGGGGAGATCGCGTGGCTGTTGAAGCGGGCGGGGGTGAAACGGGTGGAGGTGTGGACGCTGGCCCGCGCGTGAGCGCGGGCCCCCTCCCCCCTCCCCAACCCTCCCCCACGATGCGGGAGAGGGGGTACAACGG
>JBHEOJ010000162.1:401-4431 GCA_046260855.1 Thioalkalivibrio sp. | reverse complement strand
GTTTCAAGCACTGGGAACACAGCGGCCACATCACCCTAACCCGGGGCGAACGTTCACGGCTGGCGGATTACGCCTCGGCGACGCTTTAGGTGTGTACTCTAAGGGGCGTTTAACCACGAAGCACACGAAGAGCACGAAGAAAAGACAAGACAAAGAATTTTCTCTCGCAGAGCCGCAAAGGTCGCCAAGGAAATCTATAGGGCGGGCCGTGCCCGCCGTGCCGGCCCCGATCCATATCGGGCGGCGCCCGCGGGGCGCCCTATGTAATCATCGAATTTCTTGGCGTCCTTTGCGGCTCTGCGAGAGATGCATGTTCTCTTGTTCCAGGCTACTTCGTGCTCTTCGTGTGCTTCGTGGTTAACCGCTCTAGGACTCCCCCCCCGGCACTTCACCGTGCCGGGGCCACGAGCGGATGACGGCCTGTATGAGGGTGGCGAGTGGGATGGCAAAGAACACGCCCCACAGGCCCCACAGACCGCCGAACACGATCACGGCGGCGATGATGGCCACCGGGTGGAGATTCACCACTTCCGAGAACAGTAAGGGCACCAGGATGTTGCCATCCAGGAACTGGATGACGGCGTAGGCCAGCAGCACCCAGCCGAATTCGGCGGACAGCCCCCACTGGAAATAGGCCACCAGGGCCACGGGCAGGGTCGCCACCGCCGCCCCCACGTAGGGGATGATCACGGAGATCCCCACCACCACCGACAACAGCATGGCGTAGTTCAGGCCAAACAGCGTGAATGTGATGTAGGTGACGGCCCAGACGATGAGGATCTCGATGAACTTGCCGCGTACATAGCTGGCGATCTTGAGATTCACCTCCTCCCACACCTCACTGGCCAGGCCGCGATCCCGGGGCAGGAAACTGGTGACCCAGCTCAGGAGTACCCGTTTGTCCTTGAGCATGAAGAACACCATCAACGGCACAACGATCAGATACACCAGGAAGGTGGCCACATGCACAGCGGAAGAGAGGGACAGGGTCACCACTCGCTGGCCCAGCAGGGTGGCCTCCGCGCGGATAGTCCCCATGAGCTGGCGCACCTGCTCCTCGGAAATGAACTGGGGATAACGCTCCGGGAGCTGCAAGAGGACGTTTTGACCCTGGGCCACCATGTTGGGCAGCTCCCGCACCAGCTGGCTCACCTGCTGGGACAGCAAGGGCACGATACCCAGCAGGGTGATGATGAATACCGTGAAGAACACCACGAACACCAGGCTCACCGCCAACAGGCGGGGCATGCGCCAGCGCTGCAGTGTCTGCACCGCCCCCTCAAGCAGGTAGGCGAAGATCACGCTGGCCAGCAGCGGTGCGATGAGCCGCCCGGCGAAAACGATGATGGCCGTGCCGAAGATCAGTAACAGGGCGAGGATCACCACCTGCGGATCGGAGAAATGCCGGTCATACCAGGCGCGCAGGGGTTTGATCATGCCGCTCACGCTGTTACTCCTTGCCTGATACGCGCCGGTAGTGCATTTCGAAGACCAGCTCCAGTTCGTCGATCACCTCGGCGGCGGGACGACCCTGCATCACGTGCTGGGCCATGAGCGCCGAGGTCTCGTTGAGCAGCTTGGACTTGTCCAGCATGTGATAGGTGGCGGACAGGCGCTTCATCGCCTTGACTACGCTCTCGCCTTCGGGACGCGGCTGGATGTCAGGCTCCGGCAGCACCTGAAGGGTGTCATCGATCTCGCTGGCCAGAAACCGGGCGAAGGACAACAGGGTCTCCTGCTGAGTCTCTGACAGACCCTTAAAAAGGCGCAGCAGCTCCTTGCCCTGGGCGCCGCCCCCGGTGGTGATCTGGGGGGGGATCACTGGGGATCCACCCTGAGGTTAAAGACGGGCATCTTGCGCCGCTCCTGCATGAGGGACAGGCCGGTGACCAGGCCCTTGAGCACCAGCGCGGTGGTCTCCTGCATCTGCCCCCACTCTATGCGTGCCTCACCCAGCAGTTCGCCAATTTGGGGCGGCGGGTTGTGCTTGCCCTCCATGATGATGTCTTCCAGCATGCCGGGCTTCATCTCCGGGCGGAACAACAGGCCGTAGCTCAAGGCGTCGGGGCGCACGGCGAGCCAGTGGCCGTCCTCGTCCACCAGCAGGGGTTCCAGCCCCTCGGGTAGTTCCACGTCGCCGTTGTACATCACCAGCAGCCGACGCCCATCCAGCTCCTCGGCCAGGGGATCACCTTCCCCTGCCGCGGTCTTGCGGGCGGTGACGAACTTCGCCGTGTGCATGGGATCGGCCTTGGCCGTGCCGCCGGCGGCCAGGGCCACGAGCAGCCCCCCCATGCCCAGGCCGATGATCGGGCGCCCGGCCTTTTGGAAGATGCGAATCAGGTTGAGCTCGTCATCCAGTTGGGGGTTGTGCTCCTCGTCGGTGAGCGGCCAGGCACCGCCCAGCAGCCACAGGCCGTCGAACTGGGCGGCGGAACCGGGCAGGTCCTGGCCCACAAAAGGGCGGAAATAGCTGAAACCGATATCCCGCTTCTCCAGCTGGTTTTCCACCAGTCCGAGAAACTCGGAATAGGTATGTTGAACGACGAGATAATTTTTCATGCAAGACTCCGTGGCGAGCGGGCGTCACGGACAGTGGCTACGGTGTCACGTCAGCCGGCGCATCGCCTGAATGTATTTGGCAATAATTGCGTGCGAATTCCAGCAATTTCTCCATGGCCCGCAGGCGGAACTTCTGCCGCTGGCGCACAAAAGAGAAGGGGCGTTCCAGGGGCGGGTCCAGGGGAATGGCCACCAGGCGCTTGAGCGCCAGTTCCTTTTCCACCGTGGCCAGGGACAGGATGGACAGGCCCATGCCCGCCTCCACGGCCCCCTTGATGGCTTCCGGGCTGCCCAGTTCCAGGCACACCCCCAGGGCATTCTTGTCCACACCCTGACTGAGCACGTAGTCCACGATTACCTCACGGGTACCAGAGCCCTCCTCCCGACAGATGAAGGGATGAGGCAGGATTTGTTCCAGTGTGACCGTGGACTGTCCGGCCAGGGGGTGATTCGGGGGTACCACCAGGACCAGCTGATCCAGCCGGCAGACCTCTACCAGCAGGTTGCGGTTGGCCACCGGGGCCTCCACCACGCCGAGGTCGATGATGTTGTTCTCCACCATGGACACGATGCCCTCGGTGTTGGAGACCTTGAGCCGGATATTGATCTCCGGGTACTTCTGCTTGAAGTTCCCCAGCAGGGCGGGAAGCATGTACTCGGCGATGGTGCTACTGGCGCCCAGGGTCAAGGCGCCGCTCACGTCACCGGTGAGTTCTCGGACCGAATTTTCCATCTCCGAATACAGCTCGAAGATACGCTCGGCGTACTCATAGACGTTGCGACCCGCCTCCGTAAGGCTCACCCGATTGTGCGTGCGGTCAAACAGGCGGGTGTTGAAGTACTCCTCCAGCTGACGCACCTGGAAGGTGACCGCCGGCTGGGTCATGTGCAGGGCATCGGCCGCCTTGGTGAAAGACAGCAGACGCGCAACGGTGTAAAAAACCTGTAAACGGCGATCCGCCATGGAAAAACTCCGATGCCCTATTAATCACAGTAATGCGATCGATTAATCAAACCATATTAGCATAGCAGCCCCGGGACAAACCCCACCGTGAACCCGCGCCGCAATCGGGGCCAATGGGCATAGATCGTCCGGGTCACTACACTGCCACACACAAAGCTGGCCACCCGAAGAGAAACACGCATGAGTGAAGGCTGGAAACAACTGGACCTGGAAGGCGGCGGATTACAGCGCCTGAACATGACCCTAGCCCGGGAGATGAAACGCCGCCCCGTGGCCTACGGCCTGCTGGCGTTGTTTCCCCTGGGCCTGCACCGCTTCTATCTGGCGGAACGCATTGGCGGACTGGTCTACCTGGGCCTGAGCGTGCTGGCCCTGGTCCTGGCCCTCACCCTGGGGCCGGCGTGGATCCTTGCGGGACTGATCCCCGCCCTGCTGTTCGCCGCCTTCGACCTGATCTGGATCGACCGGCGTGTCACCGCCTACAACAAGGCCCTGCGCATGCGC
>JBHEOJ010000162.1:0-391 GCA_046260855.1 Thioalkalivibrio sp. | reverse complement strand
CTGGATGATTATGTGCGCATCAAGGAATCCGAACGGGCCGGCCATCAACCCGTGGGCGGCTCAGTGAATGACGCCGGCAAGCCACGGGTGCCGTCCTTCAACGAACAAGAGACGATGCTCAGGGAGCTGGCGAGGACTAACAAGGGAAGGGGCCTGAAAAAGGATGAAGGATGAAGGATGAAGGCAAAAGGATGAATGTCCGCAGCCCAGAGGCCTGATTCAACCTTCATCCTTCAACTTTCATCCTTTCCAATTATGCGTCCCCCGGCTTCCACACGCCCGTGGCATCCTGGGGCGGCGGGGTGGCGGCGCTTTGCTGCTGGGACACCACGTCGTCGAACACATGCTGGATAAAACCGCTGAGCTGTTCCAGGTATTCCCGCTTCTGCAG
>JBHEOJ010000161.1:0-4444 GCA_046260855.1 Thioalkalivibrio sp. | reverse complement strand
CCGTCGGGCCGATACCCCTGGATACAGATCTCCGGTACCGTGTCCAGCAGTTGGGTCAGGGTCGCCTCATTGCGCTGCAGCGCCGCCTCCGCCTCGTGGCGCGCGGTGATGTCCCGATTGGTGCCGCGATGCCCCCGGTAGCGGCCCGACGCATCCTGGACTGCGCGACAGTCGTGCTCGATCCAGCGGATCTCTCCAGAGCGTGTGACGATGCGAAAATGCAGCAGGGCGTGGCTGTCCTCGCTGCCCGCATGCAGATGCCCTTCATAGACCGTCCGATCATCCGGGTGGATGATGCTTAACATGAGGTCCGGATCATCCAGGAACGCCTGCGCCGGGTAACCGGTGATCTGCTCGCAGGCGGGTGACACATAACGGAACTGATCATCCTCACCCAGCCAGTAGTCCCAGTCGGGGGAAAACTGTGCCAGGAGCCGATAGCGCTCCTGCTCTTCACGCAGCTGCTGGTTCACATCCTCCAGGGACTGCCGGTGATCCACTGCGGCCGTTTGGTCCACCACACTGCAGACGAACTCCGTGGCTTCATCGTAGGTGTCGGGAATGCGGATGAGTTTGAGGTCGGCGATCATCCGTTGCCCACCGGCGCCGCGCAAGGGGATCTCACGGCGTTCAGCTGCTCCTTGGCGGGCAGCCTCCTCCAGGATCCCTTCCAGGTCATGATGATGGTCGGGGATCGCCAGATGCCGGAACAATTGCTGATCCATGGCCAGCGATGCCAGCGCGGCGCCATTGGCGTCGCGTATGTATCCATGTTGATCGACCACAAAGGTCGGGTGCGGGAGGCCCTGATAAAGCCGGTTGAATCGAGTCAGGGCGCGCTGGGTGACTTTTTCCCCTTCCTCCAAGGACTCGTTCTGCAGCACGAGTTCCGCGTGGTAGGTATGTAAAACTTCCAGCAGGCGATCCAGATCGATTTCGCCTCGCTCGATCTCCAGGTCGATATCCTTCCACGCGTTGTCGCGCAGCATGGCGCGAGCCCGCTCATGTATGCGCTTTTTGTCCACCCAGGCATCTCGATTAAAATCCTGATCCCAGGGTACCATTTCTTGGCTCTGGGCAGGGGCAAAGTGGCATTCCCCAAACCACTGATACCCTGCAAACACTCCGGTTGTCCAGATTTCAAACGGGTACATCCCTCGTCATGCTGCGGGAATGCTACTTTTCAGGAAGCAAACAGGAAATGATCCCTGCAAGGATCGGGTAGAGGCGCCCATGCAGAAAGGTAATGGAAAGCCGTTGGTGCAGACGCTGACCCAGGTGGCGTGTCTGGAAAGCTTCGCAGACCCTGTGATCCCCGTGGCGGTGATCACGGCCGACCGTTTCGGCACCATAGTGCATTTCAACGAGGTGGCGGCTGGGTTGTTGCAGTTGGAAGATCGTCGCCACCAGGGGGTGCCATTGACGGACCTCATCGCTCCCGACGATCCGGCGTTCTTTGAGAGCCTCCTGGCGCACGCCCAGTCCCAGGGGGCCGCCCTGGCCCAGGAGGTGGCCTGTGTGGATACGGATGGGCGCCCCTTTGTTGTGGACCTGCAAATGGCTCATGCGCAGGGTGGGGGAGAGCGGTTCCTTTTTACTATCTCCGAACGCCTGGGCCGCCGACCCAGTGGCTCGGGCACCGATGGGCTGCTGCGGCATTTCTATGATCTGCATGTCCTGGGCATGGCCATCATCACGCCCCATAAGCGGCGTTGGCTTCAGGTCAACGACCGATTATGCGAGATCCTGGGATATTCCCGGGAAGAGTTGAGCGGGCGTGCTTGGGATGATGTGATCGACCCGGAAGAGCGGCATCAGGACCGGATGCGGTTCGCGCAGTTATGGGCAAATGGCAGCGGGGCCTATACGGGCGCAACCCGTTTTTTGCACCGGGATGGTCATGCCATCCACGGCCATGTGGTCTTGCGTGGGGTGCATGACGTGGCAGGGGGGTTGCAGTGCTGCCTTGTCACCCTGCAGGACCTCACGCAGGTGCAGGAGGCGATCCATGAGGCCCGGCAGCAGCACCGCCTGCAGACGATGATGGTTCATGTCAATCAGACCATTGTTCGCAATCGCGGTCTCAAGTCTCTGTTCCAGGATGTCTGTCGCATCAGCGTCGCGGACGGGGGGTTCAGCGCCTGCTGGATTGGCATCTGGGATCGGGATGACACGCGCAATCTGCGGGTCTTTGCCCGATTTGGTGACGATGTGGGCGATGTGGATCCCTCGCACAGTGCTGATGAATGGCAAGGCGAGGCCAATCCACTGGTGGTGAATGATCTGCTCCAGGAGGCCCAATTGCCGGGCTCCAGGGCGGCACTCGAGGCCGGACGTCGTAGCCTGGCCCGTTTTTCCATTGGTCAGCGGGGTGTCTTGGGCGGCACGGTGAACCTGTTTGCCGACCAGGCCGGTTTCTTCACCCCGGCCGTGGTGTCGACCCTGGCAGAGATGGTTGAGGACCTGTCCGTGGCCCTGGACAGGATCACCGCCACGGAGGCCCTGGAGCGGGCCAACAAGGTAGTGGAATCCAGCCCAGTCGTATTGTGTCAACGCTCTCCTGCGCCGGGATGGCCGCTGGGGTACATCTCCAGCAATGTGGCTCGCTGGGGCTTTTCGGCCAAGCAACTGATCCTGGAGGGCCGCTTGTTCATGGATCTCATCCACCCTGATGACCGGCAGCGGGTCACGACAGAGGTGGTCGAGCATCTGGGCCACAGGCAGCCGCGTTACCGTCAGGAATACCGGGTGGTGACGGGGACGGGTGAATCCATCTGGATCGACGACCACACCCGTGTCGAATATGACCCGCAGGGTTGGGCCTTATCTCTGGAGGGTGTACTCACAGACATCACGCCACGCAAACAGGCGGAGCAGCGCGAGGCCTCCAGAAGTCACGTGCTTGCACTTCTGGCCCAGCGTGCGCAGTTGCCCATCATCCTGGAGACGTTGGCCAGGGAAGTTGAACTGGAACGTCCGGATATGCGCTGCAGCATCATGCTGGTGGACGTGAGTCAGCAGACGCTGGTGATGGGGGCAGCCCCCAACCTCCCCACCTTCTATTGCCGGGCAATCGAGGGCACACCGGTGAAGGAGGGAATCGGTAGCTGCGGCCACGCCGCGGCCACCGGCAAGGTGGCGATCAGTGAGGATATTCAGGTGGACCCACGCTGGGCCGGGGTGCAGGCTGTGGCCCAGGAGGCAGGACTGGCCGCTTGCTGGTCAGCGCCGATCCTATCTTCTGGGGGGCAGGTACTGGGCACCTTCGCCATCTATCATGAACACATCCACAGCCCGAGTGAGGCCGATATCCAGTTGATCCAGGATAAGGCCAACCTGGCGGCCATTGCCATCGAGCGCACCCGGGATGCCGAGGCCCTGCGCGAAAGCGCCGAACGCTGGCAGTTTGCCCTGGAGGGGGCTGGCGATGGTGTCTGGGATTGGGATCTGGACACCAACAAGGTGGACTATTCGAGTCACTGTATGGACATGCTGGAGATCAGCGCTGCGGCGGACCCCCTCTGTCGCCATGAGCAGTGGATTGCCCGAGTTCATCCGGATGACCTGGAGCATCTGAACGAGAACTTATGGTCGCACCTGGATGGGCATTTGCCGCATTTCGCTTGTGAGCATCGGGTCCGCACGGACCAGGGTGGATGGAAATGGATATTGTCCCGGGGGCTGGTGGTGCGCCGCGATGCGCATGGCAAGCCGCTGCGTATGGTGGGTACCATCACTGATATCAGCGAGCGCAAACGTATGGAGCAGGAGCTCCGTGAGATGGCTACGACTGATTATCTCACGGGCTTATCTAATCGCCGCCATTTCCTGGGGCGCGTGACCGAGGAACTGGCCCGCCTGAAGCGGTCTGGGGGCCATCAGGCGGCGATGATGCTGCTGGATCTGGATTATTTCAAGGCGGTGAATGACACCTACGGCCATTCTGCCGGTGATGCCGTCCTCAGGCGTTTTGCTCAGCTGATGCGCGATGGCCTGCGCAAGATGGATGTACCCGGGCGTGTGGGTGGCGAGGAGTTTTCGGTGCTACTGCCCGACACCGATATCGATGCGGCCCTGCATCTGGCGGAAAGGCTGCGAACCATGGTGGCCGAGGCTCCCGTGCAGTTCAATGATCAGCAGATCCCGGTGACGGTCAGCATCGGACTGACCTTGCTGACGCAGGCGGACGCCTCGCCGGATGATGCCTTGCAGCGCGCTGATGCGGCCCTTTACCGGGCCAAGGATGGGGGGCGTAATCGGGTGGAGGTGCTGTCTGCAGGGGGTTAGAGCGGGGCGGTAGGCCGACGAAAACCTGGTCGCGCTCCACCCGGTAGATCAAGAAATGCCTTGGGCGGCGCACAATGCCGGTTCCCGTTCGGGCGCGCTTCCGACTCAGATGCAGGTGCCAGGATCGCACGCCGTCGCCAAGCTCCGACCGTTCGAC
>JBHEOJ010000160.1:0-4456 GCA_046260855.1 Thioalkalivibrio sp. | reverse complement strand
CGACCTTGATCACGGCCACACCGCCGGCCAGCTTGGCCACACGCTCCTGGAGCTTCTCCTTGTCGTAATCGGAGGAGGAATCCTCGATCTGGGCGCGAATCTGTTCCACGCGACCCTTGATCTCGTCGGCCTTGCCGGCGCCGTCGATGATGGTGGTGTTTTCCTTGGTCACCACGATGCGCTTGGCCTGACCCAGGTCGTCGAGGCTGGCCTTTTCAAGGGACAGACCCACTTCCTCGGAGATCACCTGACCACCGGTGAGGACGGCGATGTCCTGCAGCATGGCCTTGCGACGGTCACCGAAGCCGGGGGCCTTCACGGCGGCCACCTTGACGATACCGCGGATGGTGTTGACCACCAGGGTGGCCAGGGCCTCGCCCTCGATGTCCTCTGCGATGATCAGCAGGGGCTTGCCGGCCTTGGCAACGCCTTCCAGTACGGGCAGCAGGTCGCGGATGTTGGAGATCTTCTTGTCGTACAGCAGCACGAAGCAGTCGTCCATCTCAGCGCTCATGTTCTGCTGGTTGTTGACGAAGTACGGGGACAGGTAGCCACGGTCGAACTGCATGCCTTCCACCACGTCCAGCTCGTTCTCCAGGGAGGAGCCTTCCTCAACGGTGATCACGCCTTCCTTGCCCACCTTCGCCATGGCGTCGGCGATGATAGTGCCAATGGACTCATCGGAGTTGGCGGAGATGTTGCCCACCTGGGCGATGGCCTTGCCATCGGTGCAGGGCTTGGAAAGCTTCTGCAGCTCAGCCACGGCGGCGATCACGGCCTTGTCGATGCCGCGCTTGAGGTCCATGGGGTTCATGCCGGCGGTGACGGACTTCATGCCCTCACGCACCATGGCCTGGGCCAGCACGGTGGCGGTGGTGGTGCCGTCACCGGCAATGTCGGAGGTCTGGGAGGAGACTTCCTTCACCATCTGGGCGCCCATGTTTTCGAACTTGTCTTCCAGTTCGATTTCCTTGGCCACGGACACGCCGTCCTTGGTCACGGTGGGGGCGCCGAAGGACTTCTCCAGCACCACGTTGCGGCCCTTGGGACCCAGGGTGACCTTCACTGCGTTGGCCAGGACATTGATGCCCCTAACCATGCGGGAACGGGCGTCATCACTGAAACGGACTTCTTTAGCGCTCATAGGTACTTCCTCTCTAGAGTTCGATTCTTGCGAGGGATGGGTCCTGGACCCACCCCGTCAGGAAAATTCGGGGTTCAGGGGCGGATCAGCCCTCGATGACGCCCATGATGTCTTCTTCGCGCATCACCAGGACTTCGTTGCCATCGACCTTGATCTCGTTGCCGGAATACTTACCGAACAGGACCTTGTCGCCGACCTTGACGTCCAGGGCGCGGACTTCACCGTTGTCCATGACCTTGCCCTTGCCAATGGCCAGGACCTCACCGCGAACCGGCTTCTCGGTGGCGGAATCGGGGATCACGATGCCACCGGCGGTGGTGCGCTCTTCTTCCATGCGCTTGATGATCACACGATCATGCAATGGGCGGATGTTCATAGGTGTTAACTCCTAACTAGGGTGAAAAGATGATTGTTGATACGGTGACGGGGGCGATTGTTAGCACTCAACCCCGGTGAGTGCTAATCATAGTGGCGAACCATGGGAAGTCAAGGCCCGCAAGAGGCTGACCAAGGAATAAGGCGCAAGGATGAAGCATGAAAGACGAACCGGTGACACCGATCCCAGACGCCCATCAATGCCGGAGCGGACGGGTTTTATTCCCCCTTCGTCCTTCCACCTTCATCCTTCGTATATTCCCCCTCCAGCGTCCGCCCACCGCCGGCATTCCCGCCTGGCTGGCCGGCACTCCCCCCCGGCTGACGGGGGCCACCGGGGGGCGGGCCGGGGCGGGAAGCGCGCACGAACAGGGCACTGCGGGACAGCAGCCAGGCGGACAGTCCATGACGGGTTGCAGGCACCAGGCAAAGAAAGCCGATGGTGTCGGTGAAAAAACCCGGCGTCAGCAGCAGCGCACCACCGAACACCAGCAACATCCCTTCCACCATCTCCCGTGCCGGCAATCGCCCCTGCCTCAGGCTGCCCTGCACCCGGGCCAGGGTCGCAAGCCCTTGCCAGCGCAGCAGAAAGGCCCCGGTTACCGCCGTGAGCACCACCAGCCCCACGGTGGGCCAGGCGCCGATCCACCCGCCCACCTGGATGAACAGAAAGATCTCCAGCAGGGGCACGGAGAGAAACAGCAGGGCAAGGATCGGAAACAGACGCATAGGGGAAGGCAGATATCGACTAATGAGGAATGAGAGAGGAACAACACCCCGGTTGCCTCGCGGCAGCCCGGGGTCCGTACAAACTGATGGTCCAGATCAGAAGCTGGGGTCATTCATGGCGAATACAACCCACCGGGTCGCCTTATCGGGCTGTTTAAAAAGCCTGCTAGCGCCCTGCTTCCACGTACCCGAGCCGACTCAGACCCTCCTGGGTACGAGAGGTCCACAACAGGTGCAGCCGCCCGTCGGGGCCGAAAGCGGCGGCGGGGCTGGTGTGGGCACCGGGGCCGTAGGCGGGCGCCACAGCCACATCGTCACTCCATTCACCATCCTCCCGCCAGGACATCCAGAGGTCGGGCGTGTCGTCGCGGGTATCATCCCAGACCGCCAGGGACAGCCCGCCGGGATCCATGGCCACGGCCGGACGCCACTGGGGCGTCTCAGCGCCGAACATGTCCTGCACCATTTCGTTGGCGCCGAAGCTGCGGCCGCCATCCTCACTGAGGGCGGCAAACACATCGTAGCCGGAACGGTAGTCCCGCTTGTCCATCCACACGGCAGCCACCCGGTCACCCCGAGCCGCCAGGGCCACCCGGGTCACCCCGGAGCCCGCGCCGAACAGTGCAGTCCGGGGCCCCTGGGGCTGGTCATTGAGCCCCCGGGGCGCACCGAAATCCCCTCCGTGGGGACGAAACCCCGTGTAAAGCCGGGTATGGCCGTGACGACGATCCTCCCAGCCGATCACCACACCCGCATCCGTGACGGCGACGCTGGGGTAGAGCTGGTCCCTGGCCGCAGGCTCCGGGTCCACGGGACGGGCATCGCCCAGTTCCAGCGCACCGTCACCCGCCACGCGCAAAGGGGCGGAATAAAGCCGCATGACCCGGCCTTCACGCCGAACCCAGGCGGCCACGACGCCATGCTCGGAGTGGGCCGCCAGGGAGGGTTCGGTGGATTGCGCCTCATCCACCTGGACCGCCGGGCCCAGGCCCTGGGCTGTCGCCGTGCGCATCCACACCCGCTGATCCTGCTCCCAGGCGAACAAAAAGCGCCCATCCCCCAGGGCCACCACCACCGGCTGGTAGCCTTCGGCGCCAGTACTGAGCGTCTGCACCGCACCGAAGTCCTCACCCAGGGCACGAAACGCCGCCCGGGCCTGATAACTGCCATCGGCATTGTCGGACCAGGCCGCCGCCACAAAGCCCTCGTCCACCGCCAGATGCTGGCGGGCCGTGCCATCCAACTGGTGGAACACCCCCTCACGGGCCTCGCCCCCCACGGCCTTCGCCTCATCGAAGGACCAGTCCGCCGTCGCCGGCAGGGCCAGCGCCGCGGCCAGGGCCACGGCGCCCAACAACGCCCTCATCGAGCCTGATCCGCCAGAAAATCGAACAGGCGCTGTTCCTTGTAATGCCCTCCGGACACGAAGCGGTGATAGTCCCGGAACTCATCGGCGGTCTTGTAGCCGGGCACGGTGAAAATGGTGGAGCCATCGGCCTCCAGAAAGCCGAACACCGGGGTGGCGAACACGTTCATGCGCGCCCCCAGTTCCATCTCCGTGATGCGCTCGCCGCTGGGCAGGGTCATGCGACGGCCACTCTCGGCATCCACGTACACCAGCACATAATTGTCCGTATACAGGGCCTTGAGGTCGGCATCGGAGAAGCTTTCCTTGTTGGTCTTCTCGCACCAGCCGCAACCGTAACGGCCGAAGTACATGAACACATGCCGATCCTGCTCGGCGGCCAGCCGCAGGCCCTCGTCGTAGCTGACGAAGTCGTAACCCTCCGGCGCCTCGCCAGCCGCAGGACCGGCCAGCAGCCACAGGGCACACAGGGTCAGGAGGGTTTTCACAAGGTAAAGAGGTTGTTTCATGGGTGGACTCCTCGGGGTACGGGGTTCTGTCGATCCCTGGGTATTTCAATGTGGTGGGTGTGGCTATTGTGGTCTGACCGGGGGTGAGGGGGAAGGTTGCATGGATGCGGGGTTGATGCCGTGACGTTTATCAATCGGTTGGTGGGCGGGCTGCCAGGGGGAAGTGATTCGGTTTACGGTCGAGATAGGCGTTGAGCGTTGAGCGAAGCCAAAGTCAAAATCAAAATCAAAGGCGTTTCGATCCGGCTTGCAGCCGGCTCGAGTTACTTTTCTTGCTTGTCCAAGAAAAGTAACCAAAAGAAGGACACCCCGATGCCGCACCCGCTGTTCGCG
>JBHEOJ010000016.1:0-28214 GCA_046260855.1 Thioalkalivibrio sp. | reverse complement strand
GCCTACGGCATGGAACAGGGGGGCATGATGACCCAGCAGATCGGACAGGCGGTGGGTCTGGATGAATTCACCCTGGCCGCTGAGGGCGACCTGGACCAGAGCGCCCTGATGATGGGCAAGCAGCTCTCATCACGGCTCTACGCCCGCTACGCCGTGGGCCTATTCGAGCGGGCCTCCACCCTCATGCTGCGCTACACCCTGACCCGCAGCCTGAGCCTGGAGACTCAGAGCAGCGGCGAGGCCCAGAGCATGGACCTGATCTATCGCCTGGAACGCTGAGCCAGTATTTACCACGAAGCACACGAAGGGCACGAAGATAAGACGATGGGCTGTGTAGGTCCGGGGTTTCTTTGACTGTCCGGTCTGCATAACCGATTGATGGCCTCGTTGAAAAAGAAGCAGGTTTTCTCGCAAAGCCGCAAAGAACGCCAAGAAGACATAAAGAATCACCAAATAATTTTTGCCTTTGCGTACTTGGCGTCTCTGCTAGAGACATTTCTTCTGGAGCAACCGGATGCTGACATCGGCAGACGAAATCTGGGATGAACCCGAAGTCCACCGCGCATGAGCTTTCTTCGTGCCCTTCGTGGGCTTCGTGGTTCCAGAGAATCATCAGTCATAGGGCGGGCCATGCCCGTCATCCACACTCATCTGCACGCATTTCAAGTTCTCTTGTACCTTTGCGTCTTGGCGTCTTTGCGAGAACATCGCTTTTGAAGATTCTCCGCCGCACACCCCACACCCGAAGCCACCAGCAAGCAAACCCGCTAGACTAACCCCCATGGCAAAACTCACCTTTCTTGGCGCCGTCGGCGAAGTCACCGGTTCGCGCTATCTCATCGAGACCGAAGATTCCACCTTGCTGCTGGAGTGCGGACTGCACCAGGGCGGCTCGGCGGCGGACAAGGCCAACCGGGCGTCGCTGGTCAAACTGGCGCGCAACGTGGATGCGGTCATCCTCTCCCACGGCCACCTGGATCACTCGGGCCTGGTGCCCAAGCTGGTGCGCGACGGCTACCGGGGCCCGGTGTACTGCACACCCGGCACCCAGGATCTGCTCAAGATCATGTGGAAGGACGCTGCCTTCGTCATGAGCAAGGACATCGAGTGGGAGAACAAATGGCGCCGCCGGGCGGACAAGCGCCTGCTGGAACCCCTCTACGACGAGGACGACGTGGACCAGGCCCTGGACCAGTGCGAGCCGGTGCCCTACAACCGCCTGCAGCAACTCAAGGGCAAGGTCGGACTCATGTTTCACGACGCCGGGCACATACTGGGCTCTGCCATCGTGGAACTCACCATCTCCTCCGGTGGACGGGATCGACGCCTGGTGTTCTCCGGTGACCTGGGTAATCCGGACTCCGTGCTCATGCACGATCCGGCGCGCCTGGTGGAGGCGGACCTGGTGCTCATGGAAAGCACCTATGGCAACCGCAATCACCGGCCCATGGACGACACCATCGAGGAACTGGCGCAAATCCTGGAGCAGGCCCACAAAGACGGCGGCAACGTGCTCATCCCCGCCTTTGCGGTGGGACGCACCCAGGAAGTGCTCTACCACCTGAGCATGCTCTATCAGGCCGGTCGCCTGCATCACCAGAAGGTATTCCTGGACAGCCCCATGGCCATCGAGGTGACAGAACTCTATGCCCGCCGGCGCAAGACACTGAACCCCGAAGACCTCTCCCGCCTGGAGCAGAACGGCAACGGCCGGCTGGCCGAGGCACTGCCGCCGCTGCATTTCTCCCGCAGCGTCGAAGACTCCATGGCCATCAACCGCATCCAGGGCGGCGCCATCATCATCGCCGGCGCGGGCATGTGTAACGGCGGGCGCATCCGCCACCACTTCAAGTATAACCTCTGGCGCCAGGATGCCCACGTCATCATCGTCGGCTTCCAGGCCGCCGGCACCCTGGGCCGACGCCTGGTGGACGGCGTGCAGAAGGTGAAACTCCTGGGTTCCGAGGTGGCCGTGAAGGCCAGCATCCACACCCTGGGCGGCTTCTCCGCCCACGCGGGCCAGACTCAGCTGCTGGACTGGGCCGCCGCCTTTAAGGATCGCCCCGCCTTTCACCTGGTCCATGGCGAACCCGAGGCCCAGCAGGCCCTGGCCGAGGCCCTTAAACAGCACCACGGGATCGAGGCGAATATCCCGGGGCCCGGGGACCAGATAGACTTCTGAACCGGTCTTCATCGACGGATACAGACCGCTCATCCTATCCCCCGGCACCTTGCCCTCCGTGCCGGGGGAGAATCACTGCTAAAGAAACGGCCACAGGAGCCGACACCCTATACAAAACAACACTGCGTGACCCTGGAGGGGCACTCGCCCATGCTTCGCAAACCCAGCATTCTGAGAAACCTGCTCCTGGCCTTCCTGGGCTTCGGCCTTGGCATGGGTGTCATCTTTCCCTTGTATGCCCAGTTCTTCGTGGAATGGAAACCCGGTATGTACGGCATGTTCTTCGCCGGCTGCATCGCGGCGGGCATCACCATGGGCGTGGTCAACTACCTGCTGGTCAAAGCCATCCTGATGTCTAAGCTCAGGCGCATCTCCCAGATCACCCACGCCATCAGCGAAAACGACATCTCCCACAACTGCACGATGCAGAGCAATGACCTGATCGGCGAGATCATCGACAGCTTCAACCGCATGGCCGAAAACCTGCGTGGCATGATTCGCCTGATCAACACCAACAGCGAACAGCTCTCCACATCCGCCAGCCGGCTGGTGAACATCATCGGCGAGACCGGCCGCGATCAGGGCCATCAGCGGGACGCCACCACCCAGGTGGCCACCGCCATGAACCAGATGGCGGCCACGGCACGCGAAGTGGCCGACAACACCCGCAGCGCCGCCGAGGCCGCCTCCACCGCCGCCGGCGAGGCCCGCAGCGGCGCCCTCACCGCCACGGAGGCCCTGGGGGCCATCGGCAACCTCAATGCCGGCATACAGAAGGCCGTGGGCGTCATCGACAAGGTGCGCACGGAAAATGACAGCATCCGCTCGGTGCTGGACGTGATCCAGGGCATCAGCGAACAGACCAACCTGCTGGCACTGAACGCCGCCATCGAGGCGGCCCGGGCCGGCGAGCAGGGTCGGGGCTTTGCCGTGGTGGCCGATGAGGTGCGCAACCTGGCCCGTCGCACCCAGGACTCCGCCCGGGAAATCCAGGATATGCTCACCCGGCTCAACGAACAGGTGCAGGCCGCCGTGGATGTCATGGGGCAGGCCAACAGCAAGGCCGCCGAGAGCGAGGAGATGGTGGAAGAATCCGCCATGGCCCTGGGCGAGATCGCCGGAGCCATCAAGTCCATCGAACAGATGAACATTCAGATCGCTAGCGCCGTCGAGCAGCAAAGTGCGGTCACCGAGGACATCAACCGCAACGTCAACGAGATCAACGATGCCGCCGAACGGGGGGTGCAGTCCATGCACCAGGCCCAGGAATCCACCGGCGAACTCAACGAAGTGGCAGGACGTATGCACCAGCTGGTGGGACGCTTCAAGGTGAATTGAAGGAGGAATTAAAGTGAGAAGTGTGAATTGGGAAGTGCGAAGTAAAGGCCTTTCAATTCGCACTTCCCAATTCACCCTTCTCACTTTCCCAGGCGTTACACTGAAGCCGACCGCGCAACTTGCCAGCGCGTCCTAAGTTTCGCGCCCATGCCCGACACCCCTGACATCGCCATTTACACCCTGGTCGCCGGATTCCTAGGCGGCCTGGGCCTGTTCCTGCTGGGCATGACGCTCATGACCGACGGCCTGAAGCTGGCCGGCGGCAAGGCCCTGCAACACATCCTCGGCACCTGGACCCGCACCCGCACCCGGGCGCTGGCATCCGGCATGGGGGTGACCGCCCTGGTGCAGTCCTCCAGCGCCGTCACCGTGGCCACCATCGGTTTCGCCAATGCCGGCCTGCTCACCCTGGGCCAGGCGGTGTGGGTGATCTTCGGCTCCAACGTGGGCACCACCATGACCGGCTGGCTGGTGGCCCTGTTGGGCTTCAACGTGCGCATCGAGGCCTTCTCCATGCCCGCCATCGGCATCGGCGCACTCATCTATCTGTTCGCCCGGGGCACACGCGCCAAGCACCTGGGCCTGGCCTTGGCCGGCTTCGGCTTGCTGTTCCTGGGCATCGATGTCTTGAAGAATGCCTTCATGGGCCTGAGCGCTGCCGTGGACATGGGGGCGCTGGCCCGCCCGGGCCTCACTGGCCTGCTCACCATGGTCGGCCTGGGCGCCCTGCTCACGGTGCTGATGCAAAGCTCCTCCGCCTCCATGGCCATGGCACTGACCGCCGCCATGAGTGGCGCCGTGCCTCTGGAAGCAGCGGCCGCCGCCGTGATCGGCGCGAACCTGGGCACCACGGTGAAGGCCATGCTGGTGGTGATCGGCGCCACCGCCAATGCCAAGCGGGTGGCCGCCGCCCACGTGATCTTCAACGGCCTGACCGCCCTGGTGGCCCTGCTGATCCTGCCCTGGTTCCTGGGCGCCATCACCTGGATCTGGGGCAGTACCGGCGAGGCCCCGGCACCGGCCATGCTGCTGGCCCTGTTTCACACAAGCTTCAACCTGCTGGGCGTGGCCCTGATGATCCCCGTGGCGCCGCCCATGATCCGCTGGCTGCAGGGCCGGTTCCGGTCTGCCGAGGAAGATGCTGCGCGCCCCCGTTTTCTGGACGCCAGCAGCGCCGGCGTCCCGGACCTGGGTCTTCGTGCCCTGATATTGGAGATCGATCGACTGGGAGACATGAGTCATCGCATGGCCCGGGACGCCCTGTCCGAACAGGCCGCCAGTGCCGAATCCCTGGCGCAGCAGCAATCGGTGGTGGAGCGGCTGGTAGAGGCCATCGGGGATTTCGCGGCCCGCGTCTCCCGTGGCCACCTGCCGGAAAAAATCTCCGATGGGGTCACCGAGGCCCTGCGGGTGGCCCGCTATCACCGGGACGTGGCCACCCTGGCTCACGACATCGCCGCCCTGCGCAGATTGTGGGAGCGCCATACCTTACCCGCCATCGCGGAGCAGCGTCGTCAGTGGCAGATGTTGGCCATCCGTGCCCTGGACCTGGCCCGGCTGGAACTGGATGACCCCCAACGGGGCGATGCCGCCGAGGCCGTGGCGCAGGTGGAAAACGAATACGCCCGACTCAAGCAGGCCCTGCTTCGGGAAGGCACCTCGGGCTCGATCCCCATCCCCGAGATGGAACGCCAGCTGCGCATCATCAGTATGGCCCGACGCCTGGTGGCCCAGGCCGACAAGGCACGCCGCTACGGGGACCACCTGGAGTCGCAGGTGGGGCAGCCAACGGCGGATGAGCAACCGAAGCCGAAGCCGGATGAAGCCGCTTGAGGTAGGAAGTGTGAATGAGGTAAGAAGTGTGAATTGGGAAGTGCGAAGTTAAAGCCTTTTACTTCCAACTTCCCAATTCACACTTCCCACTTCAAAAGAGCCTGAACTCCAAGGCGATCTCGAAATCCCGGTACTGCCCCGCCCCTGCCGGCAGAGGCTGGGCCTGCCCCACCTGACGCACTGCTGCGAGCGCCGCCTCGTCCAGCAGCCCGTGACCTGAAGACCCCTTGATCCGGATGCCCCCGATGCGCCCATCGCCCTGGACACGGAAACCCACCAGAGCCACACCCTCGATCTGCTGGCGCACCGCAAGACGCGGATAGCGTTTTTCCCGTTCAATGGCAGCCCTCAACCGCTCCTGGTAATCGGACAGCTCGGCCTCGTCCACGGCCTCGCCAGGCGGTTCTTGCGAGACGGGAATGTCCACCACAGGGGCGGGCGCCGGAGATACCGCCGCCTCGGGCGCTACTGGCTGCGGCTCGCTTAGAGGCGCAGGCACGGGCCTAAACTCGGGTTCGGGTTCGGGTTCGGGTTCGGGTTCGGGTTCGGGTTCGGGTTCGGGTTCGGCGGAGTCTAGCGGCTCCGGGGCAGGTTCAGCGACTTCCCGAGGCATCAATGCCACGTCCAGACTGCGCGTGATCTCTCGCTGCGCATCCCGCTGCAAAACGGGCGTAGCCCAACCGCCCCACAGGAGCAGCAGGTGCACTAGGCTTGAGAACACCAGGGCGAGAATCAATCGATGCATGCGAGGTCGAATCGACGAAGCGGCCCGCCATGATAACAGGGCGGCGGCCCGCGACCCTCTGCCCGAAGGCCCTCATCAACCACGAAGCCCACGAAGAGCACGAAGAAAAGATATTTCTCTCGCAAAGACGCAAAGGGCGCTAAGAACTGCTTTTTTTATGAAAGCCATGATTAGGCCTTCTTGGCGTCCTTTGCGTCTTGGCGAGAGACCATGTCTTTGATCAGTAACGCTTCGTGCCCTTCGTGGGCTTCGTGGCACCTAGCTTTCCTCCGCCATGCCGGACAGGTCATCCAGGATAGGGCAATCGGCACGATGATCCCCATGGCATTCATGGACCAGCTGTTCGAGGGTGCGGCGCATGGACTCCAGGGCTGCGATCTTCTCTTCCAGTTCGCGCACGTGTTCCTGGGCAATGGCCTTCACCTCGGCGCTGGCCCGCCCCTTGTCCCGCCAAAGGGCCACCAGCTGCTCCACCTGCTCCAGGGAAAACCCCAGATCCCGAGCACGGCGGATGAAACGCAGCATGTGCACGTCGGTATCGCCGTAATACCGATAACCATTGGCCTCGCGCTTCGCCGCTGGCAACAGCCCGGTCTGCTCGTAATAGCGAATCATCTTCGCCGACACCCCGGAGGACGCGGCCGCTTCACCGATGTTCATGTATCCAGTCTCCTGTAGAAAACCTGTCCTTTAACCACGAAGCTCACGAAGGACACGAAGGAGAAATATTTCTCTCGCCAAGACGCAAAGAACGCAAAGAATGCTGTAGAAAATATCCTTGTGCCACGGCCTTGCATCACTCAAAGCGCCTTTCTTGGCGCCCTTTGCGTCTTGGCGAGAGACCATATCTTTTCTATCAAAAACCTTCGTGCCCTTCGTGGGCTTCGTGGTTAACAGGCTTTAAACGCTATTCATCCGGCACATCACACCGGCCGAAGAAGTCGAAGTGATCCATTCCCTCGCTGATGCCGCCCGCGTGACCCGCCTCGGCGAAGTAGATGCGTTGGAAACCCTTCAGACGCTGCAGTTCCGGATGGTGGTTGCCCACCACCACGCCCAGGGTGCTACCGCGCAGCATGTCCTCATCGTTGCCTGAGTCTCCCGCCACCAGGATGCGCTGCAGCTCGATGCCCCACTTGTCGGCAAAGTAGCGCACGGCAAAGCCTTTCGAGGCGCGGGAAGGCAGCAGGTCAAGGAAGCGATCGTGGGAGTAGATGATGTTGGCGTGCAGGTCCTGCTGGTGCAGCAGGCGTTCGATCTCCTTCAGGGAAGGCGCCTTCCCCGGGTCCAGGAAGAAGCTGAGCTTGTGGCGACGCTGATCCACCTTGGGCTGCAACTCGATACCCGCAAGACCCAGCAACTGCTCCCTGAGACCATCCGGGTCCCAGCGATGGTCGATATGCTGTTCCCAGCCCAGATCCTGGGTGATCTCGGGACCGTAGTGGATCTCGGAACCCACCGAGGTGATGAGCAGGTCGGGGGTTGGTACGCCCCATTCCTTGAGCACCTGCACCGCGGAATCCAGACGCCGTCCCGTGGCTATGCCGAAGGCAACACCCTGGCCTTCGTCCTTGATGCGCTGTACCAGGGCGCGCAGGCTATTGCGATCACCCAGCAGGGTGTTGTCGATATCCGTGATGATGGCCCGGTCTGCCTTGGCCAGCTTGCCTGACAGGCGCTGCTGACCACGGCGGGTGCGGCTCGCCTCCCGGCGCAGGGACTTCACCTGCTTGACGTATTTCTGGGCATGACCCTCCCAGGCGTAGTGCTTGCGCACGCCCTTGAGGCCGTTGTCGGAGAGTTTCTTCCATTTCTCTCGATCGCTGACGATGGCCCAGATGGCCTCACCCATGGCCTTGGCGTCCAGGGGATCCACCAGAGTGCCGTTGTGACAATGACCCACGATGTCATGGGGACCACCGTCCCGGGTGGCGACGATGGGGGCGCCGCAGGCTGCGGCCTCGATCAGGGTCAGACCGAAGGGTTCGGTAAGTGCCGGATTCACGAACACGCCACGGGTGCGTGTCACCAGACGGTAGAAGTCCGGCACATCATCGGCGTTGTGATGTTTGGGATAGGCCACCTGTCCATAAAGATCGAACTCATCGATGCGCAGAAGCACATCGGTGAGCACCTCACGGGAGCCCTTGTCCAGATCGCGGATTGCATCACGGTTGCCGGCGATGATCACCAGGTTGGCATGACTGCGCAGCTGCTCGTGCCCGGCGAAGGCCTCCACCAGGGTGGGGATGTTCTTGCGTTCATCGGGGCGGGACAGGGCCAGCACCATGGGCAGGTCGGGTTTTTTCAGGAACCGGGCCAGTTCCTGCCACACGGCCGGCCGGCGTTGCCGGGGCCTGGGCGGAGAGAAACGCCCCAGGTCCGTACCCGGCGGTACCACCACCATGCGCTCGGGCCGGTAGTGGTCATACAGGGCGTATTGCTCCTCCACTTCCTGCTGGGTGCTGGCCACCACCATGTAGGCGTTGCCCAGGGTCTCTTCCTCGGCCTCGATGCGCCGGGACATGGCGTAACGGGACTCGATGTCCTCATCCTTAAGGCCCTTCTCCAACAGGCGTTCTCGCTTGACCCGCCCCAGGGAATGGCCGGTATGTACCAGGGGAACGCCCAGCAGGTTGGCCAGACGCGTGCCCACATGGCCCGCATCGGCGTAATGGCTGTGGATCACGTCCGGCATCAGGCCCACCTGGCGCACGTGGCCCAGGGCGTTGTCGGCGAAGCAGTCCAGGTAGGGCCAGAGTCTTTCCTTTCGCAGATAGCGACGCGGCCCGCTGGGCAGGCGAATGATCCAGGCGTTGTCCCCCAAGGATTCCTCGGGCTTGGCGTAATCATCGGAGACCTTGCTGTCGATCACCTGGCGGGTGAGCAGATCGACCCGGCCCACCTCAGGATGGGCCGCCAGGGCCCGGGCCAGCTCCACCACATACTTGGTCTGCCCGCCGGTATCCGCATCGCGACCCAGCTCCAGTTGCTCGCCGCGAATCAGTCCATGCACACTGATCAGGACGATGTACAGGCCTTCACCCCGGCGTGCCTTGCTCTGGGTCTTTTTCATGTCATTTCTTCCCTATCCTCCAGTCGCAACAGGTCCAGGCGACTGGGATCGTCGATGAACTTCTGTGCCAGGATCAGTGCCGCGGCGGACCAGGTCTGATTGTAATTGGCACGTCGGCCGATGAGCCGACCGTTACGCCCGTCATAGTATTCCGGCCAACCGTCCCGGGCCAGGCGGTGCATGGCCACCTGCTGGACGCGTTCAGCCATGTCCGTGCGTCCGGTGCGCAGCGCCGCTGCCACCAGCGCCCACAGCAGGGCCGGCCAGTTTCCCCCGTTGTGGTAGGACCAGGGGATGTTCTTGGGATCGGAACCGGTCAACAGACGCCACTCCTCCCCCTCCATGGCGGGATAGCAGATCTTCACCGGCATCATGCCCACCAGGTCATCCCAGCGCTTCTGGAACACGTCCACTATGTGACCGGACTGGCGTTCGTCGGCCAGGCCGAACAGCACTGAGAGCAGGTTGCCGAAGGAGAAGAAGCGAAAGTCCATGCGCCCGGGCCCCAGGTTGCCCACCAGGTAGCCGGCGTCCTCTGGTAGCCAGTCAGTGACCCAATCGGGAATGCTCTCGGGATAGATATTGAGGGTGTTCTCGATATCGTGGCCGAACAGCTCCGTGCGCGCCCGGTGGATGTGGTTGAGCTTGGCCAGGTCCAGCCAGTAATAGTTGCGCACGTATTCGGTGAGTTGCGCGAGCCGCTTGACCGACTGCTTGATCACCTGCTGGTTGTCCGTATCTGCGGGATCGAGCATGGCAATCCCCGCCTGCAGCGATCCGTAGAACAGGGCCTGGATCTCCAGGGGGTGGCCGAACACCCCCATACGCCGGTCGATCATGAAGGAGCCGTCGGGCACCAGCAAGGTGGGAAATACCTCGAAGCGGTCCTGCAGGCAGATCTTGAGAATCATGCGTATGCCACGCTGACACTCGGGTGTCCGCGCATAGGCGGTGTCGCCAGTGGCACGCACGTAGGCTAGCAGCAGGATCAGCCACCACATCATGGAGTCCACCGGCGCCACCCGGCCAATGGCCCGGTCGCCGAAGTCCGCGTGCAGTTCCTCGCTGCCGTCGTTCCGCCCCAGGACCCGGAAGCTGGCGGGCATCACCTTGGGCACCGAGCGATGGCCCTCCATCTCCTCTTGCTGATCCCGAAGGCGCAGCACGATGTCGAGGAAATTGCGCACGATCTCGGCACGGCCATCCAGCAGAAACACCAGGGCCGAGGGCACGAAATCGCGGATGAAACAGTCGGAGTAGTTGTCGGCCGGCGCATGGGCGTCGAGGCTGGCAATGGTACCCACCGCCCGGCCGTGATAATGCACGAGAGAGGCCTCGAGCAGCCGGTAGGCGGAAGCAATGGGGTCGGTCACGCCGGGTTTCCCTGGAGATGGATGGATCAATGGAACGCGTGGCCCCATGGTAACGGATCGGGGCGGGGGGGGCACGTTGTGAAGGTTGAAGGTTGAATCAGGAAAACCTCCATTCGACCTTCAACCTTCATCCTTCAACCTTCCGGCAACGCCGGCACAACCGGCGTCGGCGGCGGCGTTGCCGGCCTGGCGAACAGGTAACCCTGCACGAAGTGCACACCGGTCTCCTGGAGCCACCGCCAGTCCTCTACCAGCTCAGGCCATGGCCGATGGCCTGGCGGATGGCGTTGATGCGCGCCGCCCGGTCCAGGTGGAAAGTCAGCTCCGAGCCCCGGGCCTGGGCGAACAGGCGGTCCGGGTAGACCTCCTCACCATCGTTCATGATGCCGCGAATCAAGGCCTCGTTGGCGAAGGGCTCGGCAGGGTTGTTTATGGGCACGATGGGCTGGAAGTGGAAGCTGAGCCGTTTCTCATCGATCATGTCCATGAGCCAGTCGCTGCTCAGGCGAGAGAGCAGCGTGGACAGGGGCTGGGTCTCCATCAACTGGGCAATGCCGAAGGCCTCGCCCCGGGGCAGGAACACCGCCCGGCATCCCTCCACCTCGGCCTCGTTCATGAGTCTTGTGAGCATCTCGCCCAGGGCGCGGATGCCCTCCTCGCTGACTGGCACACCCAGCACACCTGGCGCAAGGGGCATCCACCAGCATGCCCTTTTCTTCCAGGCGCTTTTGCAGGGTCTGGTAGGTGTGGGTCAGGAAGGGGGCCAGGAACAGCGTGCCAGGGCCATTTTCCGGGCGACGGATGATTTGACAGACTTTGCAGGCCATGGAATGACGCCTTGATGTAGGATGGGGCGATGCGACACCGACCGCACCAATCACCAGCATACCCAAGACCTGGCCCCCGGTTAAGAGGAGGTCTCATCCCATGAGCGACAATCAGGACAGACCCGGGCAGATATCCGACGAAGAGCTGCGTCAGCGGCTGAGTCCCGAAGCCTACGCGGTGACCCGACGCGCCGGCACCGAAGCGCCCTTCAGCGGCCGCTACTATGACCACCACGAGACCGGCGTCTATCACTGTATCTGCTGTGAGGCGCCCCTGTTCAGTTCAGAGCACAAATTCGACTCCGGCAGCGGCTGGCCCAGCTACTGGCAGCCGGTCATTGAAGACGCCGTGACCGTGGTGCGCGATAGCAGTCACGGCATGATCCGCGAGGAGGTGCGCTGCGCACGGTGCGATGCCCACCTGGGCCATGTATTCCCCGACGGGCCGCCCCCCACCGGCCAGCGCCACTGCATCAACTCCCTATCTCTCGATTTCAAGGCCGCTGACAAGTAACAGTGGCCCGATGGGTCGCGCCGGCTAGCAGGCTGTTGAAAAGCCTTGGGCGGCGCCATGCTGCGTTGGAAAGCCGCTCAAAATGCTCATGTCCTCCCTTGTACAGCGCTTTTTCGCCGCTTTCCGCCTTGCCCGGCATCCACCGGAGACGTTTTAAACAGCCTGCTAAGTCCGTGCCTCTGCGTGCAGGGATTCCAGTTCTTCGATGCGCTTGCGCGTATCACCCGGCGAGCCACTGTGTCGCGCCAGGGTCTGGTAGGCGACGGGCACCACGAACAGGGTGAAGAAGGTGGCAAACAGCACACCGGAAAACACCACGGTGCCGATGACGAAACGGCTTTCGGCACCGGGTCCGCTGCCCAGAATCAACGGCAGGGTGCCCATCACCGTGGTCACGGCGGTCATCAGCACCGGACGCAAACGCAGACGGGCCGCATCCATGAGTGCGTCATGGAACTCCATGCCCTGGTCACGCAACTGGTTGGCGAACTCCACGATCAGGATGCCGTTCTTGGCCGCCAGGCCGATGAGCATGACAATGCCGATCTGACTGTAGATATTGAGTGTCTGCCCCGTGACCCAAAGACCGAACAGGGCACCGGCGATGGCCAGTGGCACCGTGAGCATGATCACCAGGGGATGCACGAAACTCTCGAACTGGGCCGCCAACACCAGGAACACCACCATCAGGGCCAGGGCGAAGACGAAGATCACCGCCCCGCCGGCCTTGCGAAATTCCAGGGAATCCCCCTTGTAGTCGATGCGTGCGGTCTCCGGCAGCAATTCCATGGCGATGGCGTCCAGATATTCCAGCGCCTCGCCCAGGGTGTAGTCATCGGCAAGTCCTGCGGTGATGGTCACCGCGCGCATGCGATTGTAGCGGTTGAGGCTTGCGGCGTCGGCCTGCTCCACGAAACTCACCAGGTTGGAGAGCGGGATCAGTTCGCCACTGCGCTGGGAACGCACGTAGATGTTGCTGATGTCATTGGGTGTGCGGCGCTGCTCGGGCTCACCCTCCAGGATCACGTCATACTCCTCGCCCCGGTCGATGTAGGTGGTCACCCGGCGCGAACCCAGCATCGTCTCAAGGGTGCGACCAATGCTTTCCACCGACACCCCCAGGTCCGCGGCCCGGTCCTTGTCGATGGTCACCAGCAGCTGCGGCTTGGTCTCCTTGAAATCGGAATCCAGGCCCCGTAGCCCCGGGTTGCTGGCGGCCCGCTCGATGATGATGTCCCGCCACTGGGCCAGCTCCTCGTAGCTGGACCCGCCCAGTACGAACTGCACCGGCTGACCTGCACGTCGCCCGCCCAGGCCCTGGCGCATCACGGTCACCGCGCGCACACCGGGGATCTGGTTCAGCTCCGGCTGCAGGGCGCCCATGATCTCGCTGGCGGAACGGGAACGCTCGTCCCAGTGCTGCAGCACCACGATGCCGATGCCGTTATTGACCACCTCGGAGTTGCCGAAGCTGCGCGGCGTGCGCGCCAGCACCCGGATGGCCTCGCCGCTCTCCAGCAGTGGCAGCAGGCGCTTTTCCACCTCGCGCATGTGCTCCGTCATAGCCGGATAGCTGGTGCCTTCCGGCGCGGTGGCAAACACGAAGAACGCACCCCTGTCCTCCCGGGGGGCGTATTCGTTGGGGATCACCTGGATCAGGATCGCGATGACCGCGAACAGGGCGATCAGCGCCACGCCGGTGACCACCGGCACCTTCAGGGAGACGGACAGCACCCGTGCGTAGAGATTACCCAGACGCTCGAAGGCCACGTGCATCACATGACTCAGGCCCGTCTTCTGGTTGTCCGCCCGGATCAGGCGGGCGCACATGACCGGCGACAAGGTCAGCGCCACCAGGCTTGAGAAGGCCACGGCCGCCGCCATGGCCAGGGCGAATTCCGTGAACAGGCGCCCGATGTTGCCCTGCAGGAAGGCCAGGGGCACGAACACGGCAATGAGCACCAGGGTGGTGGCCACCACCGCAAAGCCCACCTGGCGCGTGCCCCGGTAGGCCGCCAGCAGAGGCGGCTCGCCCAGCTCGATGCGCCGATGAATGTTTTCCAGCACCACGATGGCATCGTCCACCACCAGGCCGATGGCCAGCACCAGGGCCAGGAGGGTGAGCAGGTTCACCGTAAATCCCAGTGCATACAGCGCGGTGAAGGCCGCGATCAGGGACACGGGCACGGTGACCGCCGGGATCAACATGGCACGCAGGTTACCCAGGAACAGGTAGATCACCAGGATCACCACACCCATGGCGATGAACAGGGTGGTGTACACCTCCTTGATGGCACCCTCGATGAACACCGAGCTGTCGTAGCTCATGTTGAGCGTGACGCCCTCGGGCAGGCTGGGGCGAATGCGCTCCGCCTCGGCCTTGACCGCCTGGGACACCTCCAGGGTATTGGCGGTGGACTGCTGGATGATGCCCAGGCCCACCATGGACTCGCCGTTACCGCGCAGTTCCGTGCGCTCATCGGCGGGCCCGATCTCCACCCGCGCCACCTCGGCCAGGCGAATCAGATGTCCGTCATCGCCCCGGCGAACCACCAGGCGCGCGAAATCCTCAGGCGTTGAATAGGCACGGGCCACGCGCACGTTGAATTCCCGTGTCACGGACTCCACCCGTCCGGCGGGCAGCTCCACGTTCTCCCGGCGCAGGGCCGCCTCCACGTCCTCCACGGTCAGGGAGCGGGCGGCCAGTGCCTCCCGGTCCAGCCAGATGCGCATGGAATAGGTCAGGGCACCGCCCACCCGCACAAGGGCCACGCCGTCCACCACCGACATACGATCCACCAGATAGCGCTCGGCGTAGTCGGTCAGCTCGATGCGGTTGAGCCGGGTGCTGGAGAGGTTCAACCACATAATCACGTCGGCATTGGTGTCCGCCTTGAACACCATGGGTGGGTCGGCCTCGTCGGGCAGCTGACGCACCACCCGGGAGACCGCCTCGCGCACATCGTTGGCTGCGGCATCGATGTCACGGCTGATATCGAACTCAACGGTGATGCGCGAGCGCCCGTCGGTGCTATCGGACTGGATCCACTGGATGCCCTCGATGCCGCTGACCCGATCCTCCACCAACTGGGTGATCTTGGTCTCGACAATGGCGGCATTGGCGCCGGGGTAGTCCGTAAGGATGGTGACCACCGGTGCGTTGATGTCCGGATATTCCCTCAGCGGCAGACGGTCATAGGAAATGACGCCGAAGGCGATCAGCAGCAGGCTGATCACCACGGCGAATATGGGCCGACGATTGGCCACATCCGAGATGATCATTGGGCGCTGGCCTCAGGCTCGACACGCACACCGGGGCGCACGCGGTTGGTGCCTTGGACCACGACCCGGATGCCTAGCTCAAGGCCTTCGAGGACTTCCACCCGGCCCGGAGCGCGGCGACCGGTCACAATGCGCAGGCGTTCGATGCGATCCTCATCATTGACCACGAACACATACTGCTCGTCCCGCATGGGCACCAGGGCCGCCTCGGGGATGGACAGGGATTCGGTCTCCTGCTTGAGCAGACGCACCGTGAGCAGCATGCCGGGGAACAGCACACTGTCGGGGTTGGGGATTTCCGCGCGCACGATACCGGCCCGGGTGCCCGGATCGATACGGGAATCCACCGAGGTCACCCGGCCCAGGAACTCGCGCCCAGGGTATGCGGCGCTGCGGGCGGTGATGTCCTGTCCTACCTCGATCCCGGGCAGGAATGTCTCGGGTACGGTGAAATCCAGCTTGATGACCGTGACATCATCCAGGGTGGTGATGAGCGTGCCGGGGCTTAGCAAGGCGCCGACGCTGACACGTCGCAGACCCAGCACCCCGCCGAAGGGGGCGTGGACACTGCGGTCATCCAGACGGGCACGGGCCGCTCCCAGGCGCGCCTGTGCCTCACTCAAGCGGGATTCCTGTTCATCGAGGCGCTGGCGGGGCAGGGCCCTGTCGGCCACCAGACCCCGGATGCGATCCACCTCCCGGCGCTGCTCGGCCAGGCGCACCTCCGCCTCCTGCAGGTCGGCCCGCTCCTCGGCGGTATCCAGCTGCGCCAACAGATCCCCGCGGCGCACCCGCTGACCGTCGCTGAAATTGAGTGTCTCGACGCGACCGGTGACCTTGGCGGCCAGGTCCACGGATTCATTGGACCGGGCCGTGCCCAGGGATTCCAGGGTGGTGACATAGGTGGCCAGGCCCACCTCGGACACCACCACCGGGATGGGGGCGCCGCCGCCTCCCCCCGGGGAGGCCTGAGGCGCGGGGCCCTGCTGCTGGAATTGATAGACCACGCCCACTGCGATGATCGCGGCGAGCACCAGCACCAGAGGCGCCACAAGCTTTCTCACGTCTTCACATCCTCGACAAAAAAACTCGGTTTCTAATCCGGCCCCTATCTCGGAGCTATGGGAGTCTCAGCCCAGGTGTTCGCGACCGTGGGGCGCACTGAAATCCAGTTCCGGGCCCAGGGGCACGATACCGCTCGGATTGAGCTGGGCGTGACTGCCGTAGTAATGGGTCTTGATCTGTTCGAGATGCACCGTCTGCGCAATCCCTTCCATCTGGTAGAGCTCACGGGTGTAAGCCCACAGCGCGGGATAATCCATGAGACGGCGCCGGTTGCACTTGAAGTGGCTGTAGTAGACCGCATCAAAGCGCACCAGGGTAGTAAACAGGCGCCAATCGGCCTCCGTCAATTGCCCCTCCGCCAGATAGCGCTGCCGTGACAGCCGCTCCTCCAGCCAGTCCAGGGTCTCGAACAACTCCCCACAGGCCTTCTCGTAGGCCGCCTGGGTGGTGGCGAATCCGCTGCGGTAGACGCCGTTATTGAGGCTCTCGTAGACGCGCTCATTGACCTGGTCGATCTGCGTGCGCAGTGCCTCGGGATAGTAATCCTCGTGGCGGTCCGTATGGGCCTCGAAGGCGCTGTTGAACATACGGATGATCTCGGCCGACTCGTTGTTGACGATGGTGTCGCGCAGTTTGTCCCACAGCACAGGCACCGTGACGATGCCGGTGTACTCGGGGTCTGCACGACTGTAGAGCTCGTGCATGTAACGCACACCATGCAGGTGATCGGGGGTGGAGCCGGGGTGGGGCTCAAAGCTCCAGCCGGCCTCGTGCATGTAGGGGTTAACCACCGAGACGCTGATCAGATCCTCCAGCCCCTTGAGCCGGCGAAAGATCAAGGTGCGATGGGCCCAGGGACAGGCCCAGGACACGTACAGGTGGTAACGGCCCGGCCGTTGATCATGAGACTCATGGATTCACTCCGTTGGCTGCTCCCCGGCGGAAAAAAGGAATGGAACCGGCCGGTGGCGCATCGTTATTAGGACAGGCGAGCGACTGAGGGAGTTCATCCCGGGCCACCCGCCTGTGAATGGCAGTGCCTTCTGGGCCCTGGCCTAGCCCAGGCCTGGCCCAGGCCAGGGCCAGGGCAAGCCTGACTCAGCGACCGCGACGGGCGTCGATGCTCCAGGCGCCGGCGCCGTGGGCGAAGACCATGAGCAGGCCGCCGATGATGGCCAGGTTCTTCATGAACAGGATCTGCTGCATGCCGTCGCTGAAGTCCAAGTGGAAGATCAGGTTGGCCAGCAGGGTGAACCCGGCCAGCAGGATCGCCGCCCAGCGGGTCCACAGGCCAAGGATCAGGGCCAGGCCCGCGCCCACCTCCAGCAGGATCACCAGGGGCAGGAGCATGCCCGGTACCCCATGGCCTGCATGTAGCCCTGGGTGCCCTCGAAACCGCCGATCTTGTCCAGACCGGCCATCAGAAACATGACGCCGAGCAGGATTCGGCCAATTAGGGTGGAGACGGGGTTCAATGCGTTCATGTGTTTGTACTCATGATTGTTTATGTCGTCCAGGGCCCCATTATCTACATGTAAATTAGATATAAAAGCGCAATCTTTAGACTAATTTGATCTATATTTTAGATACATAAGGATTTGAGATCCCATGAAGGCACCCCGCGTCACCCTTGAACAATGGCGTGTACTCCAGGCCGTGGTGGATCAGGGCGGCTTTTCCCAGGCCGCGCGCCACCTGCACCGCAGCCAGTCTTCGGTGAGCTACGCCGTGGCCCGCCTGCAGGAGCAGGTGGGCATCCCCCTGCTGCGCATCGAGGGGCGCAAGGCCGTGCTCACCGAGGCCGGGGAGGTGTTGCTGCGCCGTTCACGCGCCCTGCTCAGAGATGCCGGTAGCCTGGAAGGCCTGGCCCACGCCCTCAGTGAGGGCTGGGAGGCGGAGGTGCGCCTGGTGGTGGATGCCGCCTTCCCTTCGGACCTGCTCATGGCCGCGCTGGTCGAGTTCATGCCCCTGAGCCGGGGCACCCGGGTGCAACTCCAGGAGGTGGTGCTCTCCGGGGCCGAGGAGACACTCCTGTCCGGCGAGGCGGACCTGGTCATCGGCACCCACGTGCCCGCCAGCCATCTGGGTGACCCGCTCATGGAGGTGCCATTCCTGGCCGTGGCCCATCCGGACCACCCCCTGCACCGCCTCGACCGCCCCCTCACGGGCCACGATCTCAAGGACCACATGCAGGTGGTAGTCCGGGATTCGGGCACCCTGCACCGCACCGATTTCGGCTGGTTGGATGCCGAGCATCGCTGGACGGTGACCAGCCTGGATACCGCCGCTGCCGCCGTCGGCGCCGGACTGGGCTTCGGCTGGCTGCCCTTGCACCGCATCCAGGAGGCCCTGGACCGGGGCAGGCTCAAGGCCCTGCCCCTGAGCGCCGGCCTGCAGCAGAGCGCCAGTCTCTACCTGATCTTCCGGGACCAGGACAACGCCGGCCCCGCCACCCGGGCCTTGGCGCGGGTGCTGCACGGGGCCTGCCATCCTAACGGCCCGTCGAACGTCAGCACCAGCCCGCCGCAAGCGTCCGGTTTACCGACAAACGGGTATGCAAGCGCCGACGTTCCGGGGAATAATGGGCCACGCTAAAATAAGAACGGGTGTCACCCGCAGGTGACCACCCATGAATGATCGAACCACCGGGGAGGAGACCGCGACGCGGATCGGCGTGCCCACCGCTGACTCGACCGCCAGGCAGTCAGGCTGCTGCCGACCGGCCGCGCGTCCGCCCCAGTGCAGCAGCAAAGGACGCTCCGACAGACCATGCCAGTGACCGGCTCCGACAAAACCATGCTGGCGGCCCCTCCCGACAACACACGGGATACGGTTGCCCTGTCCGGACTGTCTGCGCAACACCGTCAACGCCGACCGCTGGGCCTACGGGGCCGGGCCCTGCACCACCTGCTGGTGGGTGTATTCCTGATCATCATCCTGGCCCTCTCCTACACCCAATGGCCCCGCACCCTGGACCACCTGGCCTACGACCTGGCCACCCGCATGGTGCCCGGCGAGGCGGATCTCTCCTCTGTGGCCTTCGTGGAGATGGGCATAGCGGAAAGCACCCCGGACCATGACACCCTGAGCCGCGCCCTGGCCGCCCTGCAATCCCAGGGGGTCCAGGCCATCGGCGTCTATCTGCCCCTGAACCTGCCCCAGTCCCCACCGGACCTGCAGCGGCTCATGCACGCCGCGGAACAGGGCGAACGCGGCGCGCCTGACCCCCGCTGGCTGACCCAGCTGGACCTGGATGGACGCCTGGCCACCACCCTGCGCCGCCATGGCAATGTGGTGCTGGCGGCACCACCTGCCGCCCAGTCCGCCGCCACCAATGGTTCCACCCTCAGCCCCGTGGCCGAAGGCTTCGTAGCCTGGCATGCCCACCCCTGGCTCGCACCCCTGATGTATGCCCCGGGGGCGAATATCAGCACCCTGCCCTTGGCCGAACCCATTGCCCCCCTGGCCAGCGCCGCCCGGGCCGTGGGTGCCGCCCTGCCCATGACCCCCGGCCGCGGGGTGCCGCTGGCGGTAAGACATGGGGATGCTTACCGGGCCGGATTCCTGCTGCCCCTCCTGGCCCTCGCCCAGGGGGGCACGGCTGAGCTGGAGCTGGAGCTGCAGCCCGGTCGCGGCATCCGCCTGGGCACTGAGCTGATCCCCCTTGGGCCAGGGCTTGCCGCCCACCCACTGCCCCCGCGCCGGGACCTGCGTCGCGGCGGCGTGGAGACCATCAGCCTGGACATGGTGCTGGGCCGGGGCGCCTCGGTCACCGATCGCCTGACGGGACGCACCGTGATCCTCGGCCCCGGCGCACCCAGGAGCCACACCGGGCAGCCTGCCGACACTGTGCCCGAGGCCCTTTGGCAGACCTATGTCCTGGGCAGCCTCCTGGACGGGGCCTGGGTACGGGTACCCGCCTGGACCCATGGCCTGGAACGGCTGCTGTTGCTACTGGTCTGCCTGTATCTGCTGGTCATGCCGGCCCGGCTCATGGGCCGGGCCAGCGGACTGCTCGTGGGCCTGCTGTTGGGCGTGGTGATCTTCAACGCCGGCCTGCTCCTGTTACTGGTGCAGCAACTGTGGCTGCCGGTCACCCTGCCGGTCGTGGCTCTGCTGCTGGGGCATAGCCTGATCTGGGGCGGCCTGCACTATGCCGACGCCAACGAGCGGGATCGTCTGGATGCGTCCCGGGCACATCGCCAGCTGGGCGCCATGCTGCGCGCCCAGGGAGATCTCGAAGCGGCCTTTGAGCACTTGGTCCAGGCCCGGGTGGTGGATGACGGGCTGCGCGAAGAGCTCTACCAACTGGGCCATGACCTGGTGCGCCGCCGCCAGTACGCCCGGGCCCGGGAGGTCTACGGACACCTGGAGTGGCTGTCACCCAGCTACCGGGACGTACCGGTACGTATCGAGCGACTCAAGGGCCTGGCGGGCCAGGGTCGTGCCCGACTGGGCACCGAACATTCCACCGCCGACAGCAATCTGATCGTCGACGGCGATACCCTGGAAAAACCCACCCTGGGCCGATACCAGATCGAGTGTCAGCTGGGGCGCGGTTCTATGGGCGTGGTGTACCTGGGCGTGGACCCCAAGATCGGGCGCAAGGTGGCCATCAAGACCCTGGCCCTGAACCAGGAATTCGCATCCGAGATGCTCGCGCAGGTCAAATGGCGCTTCTTTCGGGAGGCGGAAGCCTCCGGGCGCCTCAACCATCGCAACATCGTGACCATCTACGATGTGGGAGAGGAACACGACCTGGCCTTCATCGCCATGGATTATCTCGAGGGCAGCTCCCTGGAATCCTACGTGCACCGGGATGCCCTGTTGCCCGTGGCCGAGGTGCTGGAGATCTGCGCTCAGGTGGCCGATGGCCTGGCCTATGCCCACGACCAGCACGTGATCCACCGGGACGTGAAGCCGGCCAACGTGATTTACGACCGAAGCCGTCACTCGGTGAAGATCACCGACTTTGGCATTGCCTGCCTCACTGACAACAACCGCACCCGCACCGGCACCATTCTGGGGACCCCGGCCTTCATGTCCCCGGAGCAGGTTTCCGGACAACCGGTGGACGGACGCTCCGATCTGTTCGCCCTGGGCGTGACCCTGTACCAGCTGCTCACCGGCCAGCTGCCCTTCACCGCCGACACCATGGCCGGGCTGGTCTACCAGATCACCCAGACGCGGCACCAGTCCCTCTCCGAACTGCGCCCGGAGCTGGGTCCCCTGGTGGCCCTGATTGTAAACCGCGCCCTTGAAAAGGACCCCGCGCGCCGTTACCAGAGCGGCACCGAACTGGCCAAGGGCCTGCGCGACTGCGCCGTCGCCATCAAGCGAGGCCCCAAACCCGGCCAGTTCACCGGCCACCAGGCCACCAACCTCTGAGCCCCAGCCCAATGACTGCTTGAACCCGACTGCGGGGGGATCAACAATGCCCCTATGGACAAGACAGATCAGCGCGAATCCGCGCGCATGCTCAGGATGCTGGTAGATGACCTGAAAAAAGGCATGTACGTCTGCCAGCTGGATCGTCCCTGGCTGGACAGCCCGTTCCTCCTGCAGGGCTTCCCAATCCACTCGGACCGGGAGCTGGAGGTCCTGCGCCAGCTCTGTGTGTACGTGTTCATCGACCCGGAACGGGGCCATGGCGCGCAGGCACGCACGCCCTCTAAACCCAGCCCCTCCTCCCTGCCAAAGCTTGAGGTCCGGGAATCCCCCGCCCTGCTGACTCCACCGCCCACGGAGCCGGCACGCTTTCGCCAGCAGATGGGCCGCGCCGCGCGGGTCCGGGACCGCAGCCATGACTACGTGCGCCGGACCATGGAAAAGGTGCAACTTGGCCACGGGGTGGATACCGACGAGGCCCGGGAGATGGTCTCGGCGCTGGTGGAGCAGGTGGTGGAAGGCCCCAGCGCCATGGTCTGGATGACCCAGTTGCGCAAGCGCGATGCCTACACCTCCATCCACAGCGTCAACGTCTGCATCCTGGCGCTGACTTTCGGGCGCTACATGGGGCTGGACACGAGCCTGCTCAACACCCTGGGCCTGGGCGCCCTGCTGCATGACATCGGCAAGCTGCGTGTGCCCCTGGAGATACTCAACAAGCCCGGGGCCCTGAGCCCGAAAGAATTCGAACTCATGAAGACCCACCCCGTGGAGGGTCATCGGCTGCTGCTGGAGGACCCCAACGTCCCCCCGGCGGCCCTGGACGCGGTACTCCACCACCATGAACGCAACGACGGCCGCGGCTACCCGGACGGGCTCGGCGAGGGCCAGATACCCGTCATGACCCAGATGGTGTCCATCGTCGACATCTACGACGCCCTGTGCAGCCACCGAGCCTACCACGACGGCATCTCCGCCCAGGAGGCCCTGAGCCGCCTGTACAACATGGCCGGTACCGGGCTGGACCGGGAACTGATACAGGCCTTTATCCGCTGCGTGGGCATCTACCCCATCGGCGCCGTGGTGGAACTGACCACCGGCCAGGTGGCGGTGATTGTGGGCCTCAACGAGAACCAGAAACTGCGCCCCGTGGTGATGCTGCTGCGGGAGGCCGATCAGCACACCCCCTGCGCCCGGCAGCTGATGAACCTGGGCAGTGACGTCTGGCGCCAGCACAAGGATGCCCCGGCGGTGCGCAGGATGCTCGACCCCGACGAACTGCACCTGGATATGGCCGGCTTGATCCGCGAGCAACTCTCCCGGGACAATAGCCGGCCCCACGCACCCGCCGATCTTGAGGAATTCAACCAGTGACAGACCCGGTAGCCGAGAGCTACGACCAGATCCCCTACGAAAGCCACCCCATCACCGAGACCCACCCGGACCGTCTGGCGGCCATTGCCGGACTATTCGGCATCGCAGCCCCCGACCCGGCCCGCGCCCGGGTGCTGGAACTGGGCTGCGCCGCCGGCGGCAACCTCATCCCCATGGCCTGGCACCTGCCCGAAGGCCACTATCTGGGCGTGGAGCTGTCCGGTGCCCAGGCGGCTCACGGCCAGCGCATGGTCAAACACCTGGGACTCGGCAACGTGGAGATCCGCCACGCCGACATCATGGACCTGCCCCTGGACGGCGAGCCCTTCGACTACATCATCGTCCACGGCGTGTTCTCCTGGGTGCCGGACTTCGTGCAGACCCGCATCCTGGAGATCTGCGCCCGGCGTCTGACACCAACCGGGGTGGCCACCATCAGCTACAACACCCAGCCCGGCTGGGGTTTGCGGGGCATGGTGCGCCAGATGCTGTTGCACCACACCCGGGGCATCGAGGGACCGGCTGCGCGGCTCACGGCCGCCCGGGAGCTGCTGGACTTCCTCGCCACCCCCATGGACCATCCGCCACCGGGTCATGACTGGATGCAAAAGGAAGTCACCTATTTGCAAAAGGCCCGGGACAGCTACCTCTATCACGAGTACCTGGAAGACTCGAACAGCCCCATGCTGTTTTCCGATTTCATGGCACAGGCAAAGACCGCAGGGCTTCAGTATCTGGGCGACGCGCAACTGCACACGATGTTCCCGAGCACCCTGGGCGATGTGGTGGCCCAGCGCTTCGAGGCCCTGGACGACCTGGAACAGGAGGAACAGTACCTGGACTTCCTGCGCCTGCGCCCCTTTCGGCAAAGCCTGTTGTGCAAGGCGGGTATGCCCATCGAACGGGAGATCGATCTAGGTTGGCTGGCGGCGCAACGGCTCTATAGCGCCCTGCAGGCCGACCGGGACGAACGGGGGCGCACCCTGTGGCGCAGCCCCGGCGGCGCCGGCTTTCATGTGCTGCACCCCCAGGCCCACCGCATGCTAGGCGCCCTTTCCGAGGCTTACCCGCGCGCACTGACCATGAACGAGGCACTGGGCAAGGCACGGGCCGATGGCGAACTCATGGGTGAGTTGTTCAACCTGTTCATCTCCGGCGCCGTCAACACCACGGGCCTGGACAATCCGGATCTGCCCCGCGCCCGCCCGGCACGCCCCCGGGTCTCGGCCCTGGGCCGGATGCAGGCGCAGATGGGAGAGGGCCACCTGGCCAGCTTCCGCCACGAAAGCCTCGGCCTGGACCCGGTATCCACGAAATTGATCTCACTGCTGGACGGCACACAGGATCTGGATGCGCTCACCCAGGCCCTCATCCAGGCCGCTGGGGACGACGCCGACCTGGCAGGTGCCATGGGGCTGGACGAGCAGCCTGCAGACAAGCCCCGGCAGCGCCTGGTCACGGCCAATGTGGAACGACTGCTGACCCTCTTTCATCGCCACGGCTTGCTTGCGCAGGCCGTCGATTGAAGACCATGCCGGATCGTCAGACCTGGGCGAAGTAGCGTCGCAGGTATTCGGGGAAACTGCAGTCGTCGGCCGCTTCGATGGCCTGCTGTCGCGACAGGGAGTCCCGTGCCTCGGCCTGGAGTTCCGCTTCCCGCTCCGGACTCAGGGTCCGTCCCCGGAAATAGGCCTGGTGCTGAACCGACAGGCGACGGGCAAAGCGATAGAAGCCCTCTTCGCGCTCGGACATCTCCGCCAGCATGCGTGCGGAGGGCGTCAGGGACGGATCGACCACCTTTGCCTGCTGACAGGCCAGGGCGTTGCTGTAGGGGCGCTCGGGATCCTCGCCGTCCAGGGCGGCGCACAGGGGCGCCATCACCCCAAGCACCTCATCGGCCCAGTCACGCAACAGGATCTCGTCGCCGTTGCGCAGCAGCTTGAGAGCGGGGTCCCGTCCCCGATGGGCGGCGGCGCTCTGGTTGCGATCGATCTGCAGGCGTTCCACCTCGCCGATCACCGGGCTGTCCATGAACAGACAGGCGAACATGAAGGCCTCCAGGAAGCGCAGCTGGGTCTCGCACACCCCCAGGGGCTCAAAGGCGTTCACGTCCAGGGAACGCAGCTCCACATAGCGCACGCCCCGCTTGCGCAGGGCCACCACGGGCTTCTCATTACCCTCGACGATGGGCTTGGGGCGCACCGAGCTGTAGTACTCGTTCTCGATCTGCAGGATGTTGGCGTTGAGCTGACGGTATTCCCCATCCACCACCACGCCGAGCTTTTCATACTCCGGTGACCGCGTGTCGATGGCGCAGGCGAGGCTCTCGGTGTAGGCCTCCAGGCTGTCATAGGAGGCCTTGATGCCGGTCTCCTCCTCCTTGCGGTTCTGATAGCCGATATCTCCCATGCGCAGGCTGGTGGCATAGGGTTCATAGTAGGTGTTTTCGTTGAACTCCGGCATGTGGGTAGGCTTGCCCGCCAGAAAGGACTTGCACACCGTCGGCGAGGCACCGAACAGATAGGGCACCATCCAGCCCAGGCGCTGCAGGTTGCGAATCATGGCGAAATAGCTGGCGTCGGTGAACTCGCGCAGGCTGCCGGTGTGGCCCTCCAGTGTCTGGAACACCGGCCAGAAGGCCTCGGGGACAGAGAAATTGAAATGCACCCCGGCGATAACCTGCATCACCCGTCCGTAGCGATGACCCAGCCCCAGCCGGTAAACGGTCTTCATGCGCCCGGCATTGGAATCGCCATAGCGGGCCACCGGGATCGCCGCCTCCCCGGCCACCACGCAGGGCATGCTGGTGGCCCACAGAAACTCCTCGCCCATGCGCGGATAGGTGAAGGTCTGCAGGTCGCACAGAAACGCCAGGGCCTGGCGGGGGTCGGCGAAGGGCGGCGTAATGAACTCCAGTAAGGCCTCGGAATAATCGGTGGTGATCCAGGGATGGGTCAGGGCCGAGCCCAGGGCCGACGGATGCGGCGTGAGGGCAATGCCGCCCTCCGGATTCACCCGCAGGCTTTCCTTCTCCAGCCCCATCAGGGCGCCGTGGAGAAGTGGCATGTGGCCGGCGCCCTGCAGGCGCTGGAGACGAGCTTTGAGGGAATGGGTCAACAGACAGGGCTCCGGGGGAAATCGGATCAAGATACCCGTGATCTGCCGCCCCCGACAAGTCAGAACACTGACATGGGTCCGGGCTGCCCTTGGGCCATAATAGACCGGGGGTCCATAATGGGCCGGGCGACATACCCTGCCCTGAAACCCGACACAACCCATGCTCAATCAATTCAAGGCCTGGCGCGAGCGGCGCATCCTGAAAAACGCCCCCATCGACCCGACCCGGTGGCAAGCCGGCCTGCGCGCCCTGCCCATGCTTGCCCGCCTGTCAGATGAGGAGGCCACACGCCTGCGCCGCCTCGCCACCCTGTTCCTGCATCAGAAACGCTTCCTGGGCGTCCGGGATCTGCAGGTCGAGCCGGCCATGGCCCTGGACATCGCCCTGCAGGCCTGTCTGCCCATTCTCAACCTGGGACTCGATTGGTACGAGGACTGGGTAACCATCATCGTCTACCCCGATGACTTCCTGACGGAACACGAATACATCGACGAGGCCGGCGTGGTGCACCGTGACCAGGGGCCCCGCAGCGGCGAGGCCTGGGAACGGGGACCGGTGCTGCTCTCCTGGGCGGAGGTGGCCCACGGCGAGGCCCTGGTGGTACATGAGTTTGCCCACACCCTGGACATGCACAACGGTCAGGCCAATGGCATGCCTCCCCTGCACCGGGACATGTCCGTAGACACCTGGTCCCGGGTCATGAGCGAGGCCTTCGAGAACCTGAACCAGCAACTGGATCAGGACGCCGAGCCGCCTCTGGATCCCTACGCGGCCACCGACCCGGCAGAATTTTTTGCCGTGGCCAGTGAATATTTTTTTGCCGATCCGGGCACCCTCGCCCAGTCCTATCCAGGGGTCTACCAGCAATTCTGCGGCTTCTACCGCCAGGACCCGCTGGGCCGCTTTCACCGCCCCGGCTGACCTGTGGTGGGAAAACCCGGACCGGCACACGCCCCGCCCATTTCCTTGGGGGCTTACAATGGGATCACAGCGAACCTTGAACCCGTGGGCGTTGGCGCAGTCCCAAAGGTGTTGACCCACCCAAACCACGCGCCCCGGCAATCGATCTGGAATCCTCAACCATGCGACACATGCTTACCTGGCGTTCGACCCTCGCCATTCTGTTCCTTTGCTCCCTGCTGGTGCCTGCCAGTGGCGCCCAGGAAAGCTTCCGTCCCTACATCGCCCTGGACCCGCCCCTGGTAGTGAACCTGGCCAATCCGACCCGGGCCCAGTACCTGCAGATCGTGGCCGAACTCCAGGTGGAATCCCCGCAGGACGCCGCAGCGGTACAGGCCCACATGCCGGTCATCCGGCATACCCTGCTGGTGTTCTTTGGTGGCCGAGACCCCGCCGAGGTGAGACCCGTAGAGAATCGTGAGGAACTGCGCGCCGAGGCCCTGGGCGCCATCCGAGTTGCCCTGGAGACCCACTCCGGTCGCCCGGCCGTGGATGCACTGTATTTCACCAGCTTTTTGATTCAGTAAAGGCTGTTCTTGGTACTTGGTGCTTTGTACAAAGAACAAAGCACCAAGTACCAAGAACAGCCCTATTAAGAACAGCCTTACCCTTCCAACCCTAATCCCACCCGCACCCCATCTAGAATGAACTGCACCGCCAGGGCGCTGAGAATCAGGCCCAGCATGCGGTTGACCACGTTGATGCCCGTCTCCCCCAGGGCCCGCACGATCATCGGTGCAAACCACAGGGTGATGAGCGTCAGGGCCAGCACCAGGAGCACCACGCCCATCAGCCCCGTCAGCAGCAGTGCGTCAGGCTCCGCGGAGGCCATGAGCAGCACCGTGGTCATGGCGCCGGGCCCTGCGACGAGGGGAAAGGCCAGGGGGAAAACGGTGATGTCCTGACTCAGGACGGCCTCTCGCTGCTCCCTGAGGGTGGTGGCCCGCAGCCCGGACTGGCGGGCAAAGATCATGTCCAAGGAAAGGATGAACAACAGGATGCCGCCCGCCACCCGGAAGGCCGGAATACTGATTCCCAGCATGGCCAGCAGGCCATTACCCACCAGCATGAAGGTCAGCAGGATCCCCGTGGCCAGCAGAACGCCATTGCGGGCGATGCGCCTCTGGTCAGACTGGTCA
>JBHEOJ010000159.1:367-4490 GCA_046260855.1 Thioalkalivibrio sp. | reverse complement strand
CTGGTCACCCGCTTCGGCATGCTCAAGGTGCTGTCCCATGAGGCCTTCAAGCGCCGGGTGCTGGTGCTGGGGGCAGGCGACACCGCCAGCCTGTTCCAGCGGCTGCGCCGCAAGTCCGACAAGGTGGCCTTCTCCGTGGTGGGGTTCGTGCCGGGGCAGGGGGATTCCTCCAAGGTGGAGGCCGACAGCCTGGTGGACATGGATGAATCCCTCAACGATTTCACCCGCCGCCACCACATCGACGATGTGGTCATCGCCTACGACGACCCCCGGGGCGGCTTCCCCACCGACGAGCTCATGCACTGCAAGATGCATGGCGTGAACGTACTGGATGTGGCGGACTTCTTCGAGCGCGAGGCCGGCTTGCTCAGGCTGGACATCCTGCGCCCCTCCAGCATGATCTTCGGTCGTGGTTTCCGTCAGTGCATCTATCGGGATTACGCCAAGCGCGTGCTGGACCTGATCAGCAGCCTGGGTCTGCTGGCCATCACCTGGCCCTTCATGGTGGCCTGTGCCATCGCCATCCTCGTCGAGAGCAAGGGCCAGGGTTCTGTCATCTTCAAACAGGTGCGCACCGGCCAGCACGGCCAGCCCTTCACCCTGTTCAAATTCCGCAGCATGATCATGGACGCGGAAAAGGACGGCAAGGCCGTGTGGGCTCAGCAGAAGGACCCGCGCGTGACCCGCTTTGGTCACTTCATGCGCAAGACCCGCCTGGATGAACTGCCGCAGTTGTTCAACGTGATCCGCGGCGACATGAGCTTTGTGGGCCCCCGCCCCGAGCGCCCCGAATTCGTGGAGACCCTGGGCGCCAAGCTGCCCTTTTACCATCACCGCCACTGGGTGAAGCCCGGTCTTACGGGGTGGGCGCAGATCCACTACCCCTATGGCGCCTCCGAGAAAGATGCCTTTGAAAAGCTCAAATACGACCTGTACTACGTGAAGAACCAGAGCATGGCCCTGGATATCCTCACCATCGTGCAGACGGTGGAGGTGGTGCTGTGGGGGAGGGGATCCCGGTAGGGGGCTGGGCCTGACCACACCCGAATGGACTTCACCTTCCCCCTAGGCCTCACCGGCTACAGCATCGCCGCGGCCGCCTTCCTCATCCTGCTGGCGGTGCTCGCCATCGGCTGGCAACGCCGCCTGCAAGGCAGCCTGCTGATCATCGCCGTGGCCCTGAGCATCCTCTGGGGTGCCACCCTGGCCCTGAACGCCTCCCACGGGCAGATCATCGGCACCCGGATAGTCCTGCTGGCTGAACTGGCCCGGGACGCCGGCTGGATCGCCTTTCTCTGGGGCATGCTCTGGCAGGCCCGCAACCTGCGCCTGGCCGGCCCCGGCGAAGGCATGGCCGAGCCAACACAGACACCGCGCCGCGCCGGCCCCTCAGCCGAAGCGGATCACGACCCCGCCCACCTCCCGGGCAGCGCGGCCGTTTCCGGCGGCCTGGGCAAGCCCCTGGCCGCACTGGGCTTAGGGTCGCTGGTGTTGCTCATCATCCTGAGCGCCTATCTGGGAGTGCAACCCCTGCTGCCCGAGGCCTGGATACGCAGCGATATCATCCTGGGCGGCAAACTGCTGCTGGTACTCATCGTGCTCCTGCTGGTGGAGCAGATCTTCCGCAACACCTCCACCGAGGGCCGTTGGGCCATCAAGTACCTGTGCCTGGGCCTGGGCGGGGTGTATGGATTCGATTTCTACATGTACGCAGAGGCCCTGCTGTTCCGCCAGGTGTATGCCGGCCTGTGGGAGGCCCGGGGCTTCGTGAATGCCCTGGTGGTGCCGCTGATTGCCGTCTCTGCCGCCCGCAACCCCCAGTGGTCGCTGGATGTATATGTCTCCCGGGGGATGGTCTTCCACACCGCCACCCTGCTGGGAGCCGGCATCTACCTGCTGCTGATGGCCGCCGCCGGCTATTACCTGCGGGTGTTCGGCGGCGAGTGGGGTACCGTCTTCCAGGCGGTGTTCCTGTTCGCAGCCCTGATGGCCCTGGCCGTGTTCGCCATCTCCGGGCGCTTCCGGGCCCAGTTCCGGGTGTTTGTCAGCAAGCACTTCTTCAACTACAAATACGACTACCGCGAAGAATGGCTGCGCTTCATCCAGACACTGGCCGACAGCCATCGCCAGGAAGGGTTGCCGGTGCGGGTGATTCATGCCCTGGGCGACATCGTCGACAGCCCGGCCGGGCAGTTGTGGATGCGCAGCGGCGGTCGCCATTTTGTCCAGGTGGCCCAGCGCAACATGATCGAGCCATCCCGGACCAGCGAACCCCGGGATGGCCCACTGGCCGCCTATCTGCTGGAGACCGGCTGGGTGCTGGATATCCAGGAGGCGCGGCAGTACCCGGAACGTTACCCCGGGCTGGAACTGCCCGACTGGCTGGCCGGAAGTGAACGGGCCTGGCTGCTGGTGCCGCTCAAGCAGGAGGCGGAACTGCTGGGGTTCGTGCTCCTGGCCCCCTCCCGGGCCAGGCGCATCATCAACTGGGAAGACCGCGACCTGCTCAAGACGGCTGGCCTCCAGGCCGCCAGCCACCTGGCCCAGATGGAGGCCCTGCAGGCCCTGTCCGAGGCGCGCCAGTTCGAGGCCTTCAACCGCCTGTCGGCCTACGTGGTGCACGACCTGAAAAACATCATCGCCCAGCTCAACCTGGTGGTGAGTAATGCCCAAAGGCATGGAGACAACCCGGCATTCCTCAAGGACGCCATCGGCACCGTGGAAAACGCCGTGGCCCGCATGAACAAACTCATGCTCCAGCTACGCAGCGGCGACCCGGGCCGCGAGGCCAAGCCTGTCAATCTGGCCGACCTGGCCACCCAGGCCGTCAACGACGCCCAGGGGCGTGCACCCGAACCGGAACTGGAGCACAATGATGAGGAATGCCCCGTGCTGGCCGATCCCGAGAGGTTACGCTCCGTGCTCAACCACCTCATCCAGAACGCCCAGGAGGCCACTGCCGATAACGGCCAGGTAAACCTCGCGCTATGGCAGGACACCCGCCATGCCTACCTGGATGTGAAGGACACCGGCACCGGCATGACCCCGGAATTCATCCGCAACCGCCTGTTCCGCCCCTTCGACACCACCAAGGGCCTCACCGGCATGGGCATCGGCGCCTTCGAAAGCCGCGAGTTCATCCGCGCCCTGGGAGGCGATCTGGAGGTGTGGAGCGAGCCGGGCAAGGGATCACGGTTTCGGATCAGTATTCCGTTGGCCGCAGGACAGCAGCATTAAACACCAGCCAGTGAGGCACCCAAACCTTGACCGGAAGCACCCAACAAAAACCGACCCTACTCCTGGTGGAGGACGACCCCGGCCTGCTCAGCCAGCTACGCTGGTGCTTCAGCGACTTTGAAGTCCTCACCGCCAAGGACCGCGACGAAGCCATCACCCAGCTACGCCGCGGCGAACCCCAGGTGGTCACCCTGGACCTGGGCCTGCCCCCCGATCCGGGTGGTGCCACCGAAGGCCTGGCCACCCTGGAACAGGTCCTGGCCCTGGCCCCCGACACCAAGGTGATCGTCGTCACCGGCAACAACGACCGCGACAACGCCGTCAAGGCCGTGGCCCTGGGCGCCTACGACTTCTACCAAAAGCCCGTGGACGCCGACATCCTCAACCTCATCGTGCAGCGCGCCCAGCGCCTGTATGAGCTGGAAGCCGAGAACCGTCGCCTGGCCAACAACCGCTCCGCCGAACCCCTGCCGGGCCTGATCGCCAGCAGTCCCGAGATGCTCAAGGTGTGCCGTACCGTGGAAAAGGTGGCCCCCACCGACGCCACCACCTTGTTGCTCGGCGACAGTGGCACCGGCAAGGAAGTCATCGCCCGCGCCCTGCACGACCTGAGCCCCCGCCGCAAGGAGGCCTTCGTCGCCATCAACTGCGCCGCCATCCCGGAAAACCTCCTGGAAAGCGAACTGTTCGGCTACGAAAAGGGCGCCTTCACCGGCGCCAACAAACAGACCAAGGGCAAGATCGAATATGCCACGGGCGGCACCTTGTTCCTGGACGAAGTGGGCGACCTACCCATGGCCCTGCAGGCCAAGCTGCTGCGCTTCTTGCAGGAACGGGTGATCGACCGCATCGGCGGCCGCGAAGGCATCCCGGTGGACGTGCGGGT
>JBHEOJ010000159.1:0-313 GCA_046260855.1 Thioalkalivibrio sp. | reverse complement strand
CCACAGCTGGCCCGGCAACGTCCGCGAGATGGAAAACCGCATCAAACGCGCTGTCATCATGGCCGACGCCAACCAGGTCACCGCCGAGGACCTGGAACTCTCCCCCGAGGGCGAAGACCCCATGATGCTCAACCTGCGCCAGGTCCGCGACGAAGCCGAAGGCCGCGCCGTACGCCGCGCCATGCAGATGGTGGACGGCAATATCTCAAGGGCAGCGGAGCTGCTGGGGGTGAGCCGGCCGACGTTGTACGATTTGATGAAGAAGCATGATTTGGGGCGGGAGGGGTAGATCCCCGTGGGAGCGGCCCTCGGC
>JBHEOJ010000158.1:0-4540 GCA_046260855.1 Thioalkalivibrio sp. | reverse complement strand
GGGCATTCAGGCTGCGTGACCCCTCCCATCTCATCTAGAATGGGGCCATGCGTGCATTGCTCTTGCCAATCCTCCTTGCCTGTTTCTGTGTGAGCCCTGTCCTGGCACAGCCGGCCCCGGTGCCTGAGGAAGGGGTGGAGAGTATTGCCGAGTATCGGCGCATGTTGCGGGAGAGCAATCCGGGGGAGTTGTGGCTTGCCCGTGGTGAACGCTTGTACCACCAGACCCGCGGCCCGAATCAGCTCTCCCTGGATGCCTGCGACCTAGGACTCGGGCCGGGTGTGCTGGAAGGGGCCTTTGCTGCCTTGCCCCGGTATTTCGAGGATGCCACCCGGGTCCAGGACCTGGAGTCGCGACTGGTCCACTGCATGGTGAGTCTGCAGGGCTTTGACCGCGACCGCCTGGCGGAGCAGGCCTTCTCCACTGGCGAACAGGAATCGAACCTGGAGGCCCTGACGGTGTATGTGGCGTCCAGATCCAATGGCATGGCGCTGTCGGTGCAGATGGAACACCCCCGTGAACTGGAGATGTATCGCATCGGTGAGGGGCTGTTTCACCGGCGCGCCGGCCCCCTGGATCTGTCCTGCGCCACCTGTCACACCACCGAGGGGCGGCGCATTCGCCTTCAGGGCCTGATGAATATCAATGACGGCCTGCAGGTGCGCGAGGTGATGAGCAGCTGGCCCACCTACCGGGTGTCCCAGGGCACGGTGCGTACCCTGCAGCACCGTATGTGGGATTGTCACTGGCAGATGCGTCTGCCGGATGTGGATTACGGTTCAGATGCCACGGTGGCCCTGATCCTGTTTCTCACGGAACAAGGCCGGGGAGGTATAATCGATGTCCCCAGCATCCGCCGCTAGATCCCTCCTGTGTCTGGTCCTGCCTCTGTTTGTGGGTGTCGTGCCCATGGCTGCGGAGGCCCGCGACCTCAATGCCCTGGAGCGCCAGATGGAGGCGGTGATACAGGACAGCTGGGGTGATCTGCCTAGCCATGAGGCGCGGCGCCTGGTACAGGACGAGACCCAGCTGGAATGCAGTCGGGCGCGCAACCGTCCCGGCGAGGGGCTGCAGGCACAGATCCTCGCCCGGGAGCGAGCACGCATCCGCTATCCCGAAGGCGGCCTCGTGCTGGGTGATCCCGTGGTGGGCGAACAACTGGCCCGCAGCGGTTATGGCGGGCGGGTGGGCCAGCGTCGGCCCGATGATCCTGCCCGTGCCAACGGCGGCAACTGCCATGCCTGTCACCTGCTGGAGCCCCGGGATGATACCGGGGGTAATCTAGGCCCCAGTCTGGCCGCGTATGGTATCGGCCGGGGCACTGGTGCCGCACAGCTGCATCAGCTCTATGTGCGAATCTACAACCCCCAGGCACTCATGGCCTGTTCGCTGATGCCCCGTTTCGGCCATCACGGTTTCCTGACCCCGGAGCAGATATTGGACATCGCGGCCTATCTGTTGCACCCGGAATCCCCGGTCAATCGCACGGAACCGCTGCGCGAGGCGCCTGTGGATGCCGGGCGCAGCCCGGCCGTGCAACGCTAGTCACCATGCTCAGTTATCGCCACGGATTTCATGCAGGCAATTTCGCCGACGTGCACAAGCATGCCGTACTGGCCTGGATCATCCGCGCCCTGGGCGCCAAGGCGAAACCCTTCTGCGTGCTGGACACCCATGCCGGGGATGCCTGCTATGACCTGGCCGGAGAATTGGCGCAGAAGACTGGGGAATGGCGCGAAGGTGTGGCGAGGATCGAGGACGGCATCGACGCCCCCGAGGCGCTGACCCCTTATCTTGATGCGCTGCGGGACTTTCGCGCCCGCCACGGGGCCGGCGCCTATCCCGGCTCCCCGGCCATCGCCAGGACCCTGTTGCGGGAACAGGACCGGCTGGTGCTCGGGGAGTTGCATCCGGCGGCGTGGGAGTCCCTCAAGGCCTACTTCGGACGCGATGCCCAGGTGGCGGTGCATCGCCGCGACGGCTGGGAGTTGCTGGGTGCCCTGTTGCCTCCCGCTGAACGTCGGGGGCTGGTGCTGGTGGACCCGCCCTACGAACGGGCGGAGGAATACAGTGATGCCGTCGGGGCGCTGATTGCGGCCTACCGGCGTTGGCCGGGCGGGGTATATCTCCTGTGGTATCCGCTGCTCGCCGCCGGGCGCCACCGGGCCATGCTGGATGCCATCGCCGAGGCACAGCCGGGCCCCATGCTGGAGGCGGAATTATTGCTCGCCCCGCAAGACACCCCCGCCGGCCTCAACGGCTCGGGCTTGTGCATCATCAACCCGCCCTGGCGTCTGGATCAGGCCCTGGAGGCCCTGCAGCCCTGGCTGCTCGAACGCATGGCGCCCGGCCAGGGCGGCACCTGCGGGCTGCGCTGGGTGATCCCCGAAGCTTGAAATTCCTCTGATTGCCCCCATTGCTTAGTCACGCCTTTGCCTGTTGTTCCCGCCTCTGCGGGCGGCAGGCCTGTTGATACATTCCTGATTTCAGAGCTAGAGGGGAAATACATGTCCGTTGCAGGTCACAAGGAAACCCTGAGTTTCCAGACGGAGGTGAGCCAGCTGCTGCACCTCATGATCCACGCGCTGTACTCCAACAAGGAGATCTTTCTGCGGGAACTGGTCTCCAACGCCGCCGATGCCTGCGACAAGCTGCGCTTCGAGGCCTTGTCGGACGACGCCCTGATGGAAGGCGAGGGGGAGCTGGAGATCCGGGTGGATTTCGATCCCGAGGCCCGCACCGTCACCGTGCGCGACAACGGCATCGGCATGAATCGCGACGAGGTGATCGAGAACATCGGCACCATCGCCAAGTCCGGTACCAAGGACTTCTTCTCCCAGCTCACCGGGGACCAGGCCAAGGACGCACACCTCATCGGCCAGTTCGGCGTGGGTTTTTACTCCGCCTTCATCATCGCCGAGCGGGTCGAGCTGACCACCCGGCGCGCCGGCATGGGCCCCGAACACGGCGTGCGCTGGACCTCCGAGGGCACCGGCGATTACAGCATCGAGACCGTGGAGGTTCCCCATCGGGGCACCGAGGTCGTGCTGCACCTCAAGGCCGAGGAAGACGAGTTCCTGGACGGCCATCGTCTGCGCCACATCATCACCCGCTATTCGGATCACATCCCGCTGCCCATCCGCATGCGCGCCTTTGATGACAAGGGCAAGCCGGGCGAGGAGTGGGAATCGGTGAACCAGGCCTCGGCCCTCTGGGCCCGTGCCCGCAACGAGATCTCCGATGAGGAATACACGGAGTTCTACAAGCACGTGGCCCACGATTTCGAGGATCCGCTCGCCTGGAGCCACAATCGGGTGGAGGGCAGGCAGGAATACACCACCTTGCTCTATATCCCCAAACGGGCGCCCTTTGACCTGTGGGACCGGGATCGGCGCCACGGCATCAAGCTCTACGTGCGCCGGGTGTTCATCATGGATGACGCCGAGCAGCTGATGCCCACCTACCTGCGCTTCGTGCGCGGCGTCGTGGATTCCAGCGACCTGCCCCTGAATGTGTCCCGGGAGATCCTGCAGAACAACCGGCTCATCGATGGGATGCGTGCCGGTTCCGTGAAGAAGGTGCTGGGCCTGCTGGAGGATCTCGCGAAAGACAAGCCTGAGGACTACCAGGCCTTCTGGTCCGCCTTCGGCCAGGTGATGAAGGAGGGGCCTGGGGAGGACTACGCCAACCGCGAGCAGATCGCCGGCCTGCTGCGCTTTGCCTCCACCCACACCGGCGAGGCCACCCAGAACGTGTCCCTGGTTGATTACATCGGCCGCATGAAGGAGGGCCAGCAGGCCATCTACTACATCACCGCCGACAGCCACGCCGCCGCGGCCCACAGTCCGCACCTGGAGGTCTTCCGCAAGCACGGGGTGGAGGTGCTGTTGCTCTCGGACCGCGTGGATGAGTGGCTGATGAGTCATCTCACCGAGTTCGATGGAAAATCCTTTAAGTCCGTGGCCAAGGGGGCCCTGGACCTGGGTGAGCTGGAGAGCGAGGAAGACAAGCTGGCCGCGAAGACTGCCGAGGACGAGACCAAGGACGTGGTCGCCCGTCTCAAGGTGGCCCTGGAGGGCAAGGTTGAGGATGTGCGTGTCTCCCATCGCCTGACGGACTCGCCTGCCTGCATCGTGCTCAGCGAGCAGGACATGGCCTTGTACATGCAGCAGTTGCTGCGTCAGGCGGGTCAGAACGTGCCCACCGCCAAGCCGGTCCTGGAGATCAACCCTGGCCATGCCCTGATCCAGAAGCTGCGCGACGTGCCCGAAGACCAGGCCGGGGAGTGGGCAGAGATCCTGTTCAACCAGGCGCTGCTGGCCGAAGGCGCTCAGCTGGAGGACCCAGCCGGCTTCGTGCGCCGACTCAACAGCCTGATCCTGTCGCGGCTCTAGCCGGTACAGGGCCCGTGGGAAAGCTTAACGCCTGGTCTTCGGACCGGGCTTTTTTTGTGCTGCGCGGTTACTAACCCGAACCCTGACTAAGCCACATTCAGAGCCCCGCGAAAGGCGCGGATCAAGGCGCGGTGCGCAGGCAATGG
>JBHEOJ010000157.1:0-4540 GCA_046260855.1 Thioalkalivibrio sp. | reverse complement strand
GTCCGTGACCGTGAGATCCGCGTCCCCCTGACGCGCGAGACGTTGTCGGGTAGCCGGGTGCGCCGGGTCGCGTTGCCGCGGACGCGGGAGCCGGGCGAGCTGGTCCGCTTCCTGCGTGGTGAGCATCTCCCGGGCCACTTCCTGATTCAGGGCATTGTCCTCCACCAGCAGGAGTGTCCGACCCCGGAAGCATGGGACTCGGGTAACACCCACGTCGGGTGCTTCGGTCGTCTGTTCTGCCATCGCCTGGTTCATGGCCTCCATCAGGGACCGTGGGGTGACAGGTTTGCTCAAAAAGGCGCTGAAGCGATCCGAATGGGGCGCCAGATCCTCCTGGCTGTAGGCGCTGATGATCAATGCGGGAATGGTTGTCTGCTGCAGATCTCCCTGCTGGCGCAGCGCATGCAACCGATCCAGTGCCTGCAACCCATCCAGCTCGCCGGGCATCTTCCAGTCCATGAGGATGAAGTCAAAGGACATGCCGGCCCGTTCTGCCGCCTGGACGGCCTTGACCGCCGCCTCACCGCTGTCGGCTTCCTGCGTCTGGAAACCATAGCTTTGAAGCATGTTGTTGAGCACGATCCGCGCGATGGCGTGGTCGTCCACCACCAGTACGCGCGCGCCGGCCCTCATGGATTCATGCGCCGATGCCAGGCCCTGATCCGGTGACAGCGGCAGGGTGAGCTCGAAGTGGAAGCTGCTGCCCGTCCCCGGGGTGGAATCCAGTTGCAACATGCTCCCCATCCTTTCCAGCAGTTTACGACTGATCACCAGACCGAGCCCGGTGCCGCCATATTTCCGGGTGGTGGATGTATCGGCCTGCGAGAAGGCCTGGAACAGCCGGGTTTGCTGTTCTGGACTGATGCCGATACCCGTGTCGCGCACCTCGAAAAGCAGGTGCAGGCCTTCCTGGTTGCGGCCCAGTTGACGGATGGACAGGACCACCTGCCCCTGGTCGGTGAATTTGATGGCGTTGCTGAGCAGGTTGGTGAGCACTTGCCCGAGGCGAAGGGCATCGCCTTCAACGCTTATTAAACCCTGAGTGTCCAACTCGAACACCAGTTCAATGCCCTTGGCATCGGCCGCTGAGGCAAACAGGGTTCGCATTTGATCGAGCAGATCATCGATGCGAAAGCCGTGATTCTCCAGCTCCAGCCGGCCGGCCTCGATCTTGGAGTAATCCAGGATGTCGTTGATGATGCTCAGGAGCATGCGGGACGAGTCACGGATCTTGCCCAGGTAATCCCGCTGTTTGGCGTTCAGTGGCATGCTCAGCAGCAGATCACTCAGACCGATCACAGCGTTCATGGGGGTGCGGATTTCATGGCTCATATTGGCCAGAAATTGGCTCTTGGCCTGATTGGCTTCTTCAGCCAGCTGCCGGGCCTCTTCTGACGCCTGTTGCGCCTGCCGGATCTCAGAGATGTCCTGAATGATGGACCACACCACTGCACGGCCTTCAGAAGTGGTGGTCTTGAAACCATGAAGCAGTACAGGGTAGCGAGAGCCGTCCTTGCGCACGTACTCTTTCTGAAACGGTCCGTAACGGCCGGTCCTTTCCAGCGTTTCGATTACGGCGTGTTCTTTGGCGACATAGTCTTCCGGGGTCACGTCCCAGTAACTGAGCGCCTGGAACTCCTCGCGGGTGTAGCCAGCCGGTGCGTTGGTGGCCTCGTTGAACTCTAGGAACGCGCCCGTGGTGAGGTCGTTCATGGCGATGCCTACCGGGGAGAGTTCGAAGAGGTTTCGGAACTTGACCTCCTCAGCGGCCAGCTGGCGCTGGTTCTCCTCTTGGGAGGTGATGTCGCGGTTGATTCCGACCACGCGCGCGGCCTTTCCGGTGTCGTTGCGGATCACTCGCGCCTGGGCGTGGAGGATGCGGAGTGCCCCATCGTCGGCGCGGCGAGCCATTATGTTCGTTTCGAATTGGCTGCCAGATTCCACGGCGGCCTGAAACTGAGCGATAACCTCGCTGCGGGATGGCTCTACCAATGTTCGATTCCAGTCCTCGAATTCGTGGCCGAAATCGGCCGGATTAACTCCGTAGAGGCGGAACATGCCTTCATCCCAGTCGAGCCGTCCGCTGGCGATGTCGTAGTCCCAGATACCCAGTTCGGCGGCTGAGGTCGCCAGGTGCAAGCGCTCCGTGAGCGCCTTCTGAGCCTTCTCCGCTTCTTTTTCTACGGTAATGTCCCGACCGGTACCCCGGAAGCCGAGGAGTTCGCCAGTCTCACTGAGGATCGGGAGCCCACTGACACGTTGATGGACCAGACGGCCATCGGGACGCACAGATACGTGCTCAAGGCCTTGCCATGAGGTCTTCTTCGCAGCGCACTCCCTTAGCATCTTCTCGACGCGACGGGCTTCTTCCTCGGGCATGAATTCGAAAGGGGAGCGGCCGATGATTTCATCCATCGAATATCCGAGGAGACGCTCCGCAGGTGCCGTGGCAAAGCGGTATCGACCTTCAGGGTCGATCTCCCAGATGTATTCCCCAGCGGCTGCGGCTACGTCCATGAAGCGTCTTTCGCTTTCGGCAAGATCACGCAGGGCTTGCTTGTGCTTGCAGGTATCTCGGATAACGGCAAGCAAGAGGGTGCGCGCCTGCAGGTTCAACAGGACCACCGAGACCTGTACGTCGATAATCCGACCATCCTTGCAGCGGAATCGGGTATCGAAATCGTCCTGTCCCTGCTCGATGATAGCGAGGATGTGTGCTTCGGTCTCCTCCGGGGTTTGCTGGGCATCATGGTCGGTAATATGCAGCCGCGCGAACTCCTCCGCGGTGTAGCCCAGTTGTTCGTGGGCTTTCCGGTTGAACTCCACCGGCAGACCACTCTTTGGATCAATCAGAAGGGTTGGGTCGGGGGAGAGCTCGAATAGTGTGCGAAACCATTGCTCTTTCTGACGGAGGGATTGCTCCTGATCGAGAAGTTGCTCCCGAGCTTGAAACAGTTCTCTCAGCCAGCGCCCCATCGCCACGAGCAGGAGAACAATTCCCGATAGTCTGGCCATTTGCTCCAAGACAGAGACCTTGTAGCCAGGAGTTATTGTCGCCAGGTGTTGAAATACGCCGACAGTCGCGTAAACGAAAAGCAACCCCACCCCGGCAACAAGGAGAACCAAAGCTGCATCAGGGAGAAGATGCATCTTCAGCACCATCCGGCGGGGCAACACGGCAGCGCACACCAACGCCAGGCCGAGAAGCCCCATGAAGATCATTTCGACGGCCACTGACAAACCGATTCGATCAAGCAGAGGCTCGCGTGGGACAGCAAAGGTTTGGCTGATGAGCACAGCTGTCAGGAGGCCGGCGCTTAGCATGAGCATGGCGGTGGCCCTGGCGATGAGCAAGGACCGACCGGTGTTCGCCCCCGTGTTGGGTAGGGGGGGATGAGCTTCATTCTGGTGCGGAAGGGGCATCATGGAGATCATTTTTTGGGAACATCCCGGTCGGCATGGAAGAGGAGCTTTCCTTTTGGCTCAGGTGCGCATCCACCACGTTCAAAAAATGCACCACATCCAGGGGTTTGGTCAGGTATTCATCAAAGCCTACGCTGATGCCGCGCTCCACGTCCCCTTCGGTGGCGAAGGCCGTCAGGGCCATGACCGGGATGGCGGCGGTGGTCGAGGTGGCGCGCAGCCGCTTGAGTACCTGATAGCCGTCCAGTTCGGGCATGTTGATGTCCAGCAGGATCAGGTCTGGTGCGTGGGCGGTGGCCAGTTCCAGGCCCAGGCCCGGGTTGGGGGCGCTGAGCAGGCGCAGGTGGGGGCGCCGGGTGAGGATCTGCGCCACCAGACGCAGGTTGGCCGGATTGTCGTCGATATGCAGTACGGTGTGGGTCCGGGTTGCATCCTCCATGGATTCGGGCTGGCTGCTGGGTTCCATGCGGCTCACCTCGACGGACTCCTGAACCCCCCGGGGCAGGCGTACCCAGAAGGTGCTGCCTTCTCCGATCTGGCTGTCCACGCCAATCTCTCCCCCCATGACCTCCACCAGTCGACGGCTGATGGCCAGCCCGATCCCCGTCCCCTCCACACCCTCGGTACAGCCCTCCAGCCGGCTGAAGGGCTGGAAGAGTTGGTCGAGCCTGTCCGCAGAAATGCCCTTACCGGTGTCGGTGACGCTGATGCGAAGCCAGCCCGAGCAATCGCAGCGGATATCCAGCCGCACATCGCCACCCTCCCGGTTGTACTTGATGGCATTGGAGAGCAGGTTGAGCAGTGCCTGCTTGAGACGGGTGCGGTCCGCCTGTACCGATAGCCCCTCGCCTACCTCTTGGGAAAGCGCTATCGAGCGCTCTTCGGCCAGGCTGGACACCAGTGACAGGCATTCCTCCACCACACAACCGACCTCCACCGTTTCCAGCGACAGGTCGATCTGACCGGAATCGATCTTGGCCAGATCCAGGACCTCGTCGATCAATGCCATGAGGTGACCACCCGCCTTGAGGATCTGGTGGACATCGTCGTGTTGCGCCTCCGACAGGCTGGCGTCGTATTCCAGGATCTGGCCAAACCCGAGGATGGCGTTCATTGG
>JBHEOJ010000156.1:4171-4556 GCA_046260855.1 Thioalkalivibrio sp. | reverse complement strand
TCCTCAGCGAGACCGGGACAGCGCCCAACCCCAGCACAACCATCCAGAGTGCCGCCACCCTATCGGGTATCAGCGGTGATATCACTGTCAGCAAGCTGGTGATGACCACGCCCGCACGGCACAGACCCTTGAAAAGGCTAGGGGGCAGGCGCCTGGCCGCATAACCCAGTGCCAGCAGGCCCAGAGTGTGCGAGATGAGGAACCAGAGCATCAGGTCGGCCTCACCCAAAAGCGCCCCCGACATGGGGAATGCCGTCAGCCAGGCCACGTACGAAGCGGTGCAACCGGCCACCCACCAATCGTTTTTTGCCAGTAACATCGCCTACTCAAATGACTGATTTGTCAGCAAGTCTACACCACGGTTGACACGACCCCAAAGCAGGGT
>JBHEOJ010000156.1:0-4020 GCA_046260855.1 Thioalkalivibrio sp. | reverse complement strand
ATGCAGACCCACGGCCATTTCGATGGGCTCACCGGCAATGCCTGGCTGTTCATGCCTGAAGACGCAGTACCGTGCGACCCGGGGCTGCTGCAGAAGGCCCTGTCGCGGGTGGAAGCGGAACTCGCGGCCCCCGCCAGCCCTGCCCTGTGGGATCTGGAAGGCGACATGGGTCACGCCCCGGTGGCTTCCGAGCCCCGGGATGATGGCATCCGCTGTGCGGGTGAGGGTCCGTGCGTGGAGTCATCCACGGAGTTGGCGCTGCGGGTGTTGCCGCGACCGTTCTCCCATGTGTATGCGCAGCGTGAGGCGGATGACTCAGCCATCATCCAGGCCAACGTGGCGGCCTTCCGGCCGCTGTATGTGTTTGCCCGGGAAGGTGTGGATCTAGACCGGGCCGGCGACCCCCGTGGCTGGTATCAGGTGGGGCCGGGTCGGGAGGCGCCGGTGGGCTGGATGCAGGCCCGCGACGTGTTCGAGTGGCGTCAGGCGCTGCTGGTGTCCTACACCCACCCGGGGGATCCCATCGAGGGTCGCAGTCCGGTGCTGATGTTCCAGGACCTGTCATCGCTGGAATCGCTGGTGGATGACATGGACATGGCGGGACGGGCCCGCTCGCTGTATGCGGACATCCGCCAGGGTGAGACCCCTGCCTCGGTGGTGAGCATGGAGCCGGAGCGTTTTGTGGACATCACCCGGCAGTTTTACATGCTGCCGATCCTGGACTGGGAGCAGACACGCATTCAGGGCGACGATGCCCGCCTGCTGCAACTGGCGGCGGCGGTGCCCCGGGCGCGGGGTGCCGACACCCTGGACAATCCCGAGTATGCCAGCCAGTCCCGGGTGGGTCGTGACGAAGCGGGTGCCGGTCTGGCGGACCTGCAGGTGGATATCGTTTTCGTGATGGATACCACGCGCAGCATGCAGCCGTTCATCGACATGACCCGGGACGCGGTGGCGCGGATGACCCGTCAGTTCACCGATGAGGCGGCGGCGCGGTTTCGTTTTGGTCTGGTGACCTACCGTGACAGCAGCGAGATCATCCCGGCCCTGGAATACGTCACCCGCAACCACACCCCGGAGCTGGTGGGTGGAGAGGCCCTGGTGGACCTGCTGTCGAACTCGGCGCGGGCCACGCAGGCGGGCAGTCTGGATTATCCCGAGGAGGTATTTGCCGGGGTGGATGTGGCGCTGCGTTCGGCGTGGCGTCCTGACGCGCTGCGTTTCATGATTCTGGTGGGGGACGCCAGTGCCCATCCCAAGGGCCATGCCCAGAACGTCACTGGCAAGGACGAGGTGGACCTGCGTCGTGAACTGGACGATGCCCAGGTCCACCTGCTGTCGCTGCACCTGCAAGATCCCCGTGCCGAGGCGGACCATCCCATTGCCGATGCCCAGTTCAGACACCTGTCCCGGGTGCGGGGTGATGCCGGGCGTTCCGCCATCGAGGCGGTGGATGCCTTCGAGCAGGCGCAGTACCTGGCCCTGGTGGAGCAGGTGACCGACGACATCAATGGGTTGCTGCGCCAGGCCATGGCGGGCCAGACGACCCCGAACCCTGGGGCAGGGCAGGCCGCTGCGCCTGCGGCATCCGAGGGGGGGGCGGAGCTGGATTCGGTATCGGCCCTGTGGCAGGCGGCGTTGGTGGAATATATCGGTCGCGAGGCCACCCCGCCCAAGGACATCGTTGCCTGGTCGCTGGACCGGGATCTGGTGAACCCGGCGGACCGTGCCCTGGATGTGCGTGTCCTGGTGACCCGTGAGCAGTTGAGCAGCCTGTCCCAGTCCCTGGACCGGGTGGTGCAGGCGCTGATGCGGGCGGAGGTCACCCAGGCGCAGTTCTTCGAGGCGCTGCAGGGGGTGGCGGGGCAGACCATGAAGCAGCCCGAGGAGGTCGGGCAGGGGGCACAACTGGCGGACACGGGCCTGTTGCCGGCGTTCATCCAGAGCCTGCCCTATCGCAGCGATATCCTGTCACTGACCGATGAGATGTTTGCCAGCATGACCACGCAGCAGCGTGCGGAGTTGGAGTGGAGCCTGCTGGCCAAGCTGGAGCAGTACCGGGCGATCAACGAGCAGGTGGATGTATGGTTCCAGCTCAACGACACGGATGACGATCGGGACCGGGTCTACCCATTGCACCTGGATTATCTGCCCTGAGGCGGTCCGGGCCATCCGTTGGAGTGATGCCATCATGCGCAGGTTTGTCGATCGTATTGTTCTTGCCCTTGTCCTGATCACCCTGGCTGGCGGGGTGCAGGCCTGGACGCCCGGGCTGAAGACCGCGGCGCAGAGGGTGGCCCAGGGCACGGCGACGCCACACCAGGATATGCTGGTGTTTTTTGCCAACCGGGAGGTGAACCTGGCCGCCGTGCGGGGCGAGTTGTCCATCGACCAGTACAACGCGGTTCAGAATCGTTTCCATGCCCTGAACCGGCAGTTTTCCCGTCAGGCGGTGGAGAATGCCGGGTTCCGGCCCGACTTCGGAGCCCGGAGCTTCAACCCGGGGACGGATACCGACGTGAATGTGCTGGCCACGGGCAATCGCCGTATTCAGGTGGATGATATCCGGCAGATCGAGGCCAATTATCAGCGCATTGCACGCGATCATTTCAGCAGCCAGGGCATGCAGACACCCGTGGACCGGTTTGATACCGACACGGATTTCATGCCTCACCCCGATCACACGGATCAGTTCGATCAGATCGTTCAGCACATCAACCAGCGTGGCGGTACCGCCTATGCCACCCCGGGCTCAGTGCGCGCCCAGATCGCCCTTGGCCAGGATGGGCCGGCTCGCCTCAATCCGATCAATATCGATGATGCCATGGATTATTCCGCCGAGATGCGTCGGCTGAGCCAGGCCAAGAAGCGCAGCGCTGATGCGTGGCTCCGGGAGGCGCAGGCGGTGCAGCACATCAACCCTGACCGTGCATCACTGTTCCGGGCCCGGGCGCAACTGGCTGAATCGCAGTCAGCCAAGTACATCTCACGTCAGTTCAGTCTGAACAACCACGTGCGTCTTCAGCACGAACTGCCCTCGGTGGGCCTTGGAGATTCCGGCCTGGACAAGGCCCTGTCCCGGCTCGGAAGCCTGGATCGTGGCATGGCAACGGCTCTGGATGCGGCTGCGGTGCGCGCCATGAATCAGCACGGCCTGCAGCGAGCCTCGGATCAACTGGTGGACACCTTCGGCACCCTGGCTCGCCTCAATCCCGGTCAGGGTGAGCAATTCACCCGGGCCATCGCCCAGGAAATCAGCCGCATGAGCCCCTCCAAGGCAGGGGAGGCCATCAGTCGGCTGGAGCGCAGTGTGGGAGGCCGTTTTGCCCAGGGCGTGGCTCAGGAGACACGCACCCTTCGTGCCGCTTCTCGTGCGGATCCGGCACCCGAGCCCTCAAGTCGATGGGGTGGCAAGGCCGTGAGGATCATGGCGGTGGGAGCCACGGGCTATTTCATGGGCAAGGAGGGGGTATATCACGCCCTGGATCAGACAGAGGCCGACGACACCACGTTCGACTTCTTCATGCGTGTGTACCAAAACGCCGCCTGGTATGGCACGGGTGTCGGGTATGCCTACGAAGAGGCGGAAAAGGCCGAGATTGCCCGGTTCATGCGGGAGGTGGAGCGCGGTAACGATCCCAGCCTCACCCGCCATGTGACCGTGACCCTGCTCAAGGTTCCCTATCTCATGGCCAGGGATGTCGTCACGGGGATCTTGTATCTACCGGACGCCGTCGTCGAGGCCATCACCGGGGCCAAGGAGGCGGAGGCGCGCGAACAGGCATCCAAGGCTTTCCTTGCCGAGGTGCAGCGGCTGGTGCGTCATCGTGAGCAGATCGATGAGGCCTTTGCCCATGCCGATGAGATGGGCGTAAGGCCGGAGGACGCGGAGGGTTTCCTTAACTGCCTGTGCCGGGGTTGTGGCGCGAATTCCACCTCTGGTCTGTGCCTGTGTTTTGCCTCAGCGTTCTGGCCGGAGCGGCGATGCTGGCGCTGTGAGCCAAGCTACTGTCGTTGCGG
>JBHEOJ010000155.1:4242-4587 GCA_046260855.1 Thioalkalivibrio sp. | reverse complement strand
CCCCTCCCCCTCATGGGGGAGGGTTAGAGAGGGGGTGGTTTCCCTAGCCACTTGAGACTTGCCACTAGCCACTGCCTTAAATCGCCACCGGCGCCTTGATGTGCGGATGGGCCTTGTAGCCCTCCAGGGTGAAGTCTTCATATTTGAAATCGAACAGGGACTTCACGGCGGGGTTCAGGTGCATCTTCGGCAGGGGGTAGGGCTCGCGGGAAAGCTGTTCCTTCGCCTGTTCCAGATGATTGGAGTACAGGTGGACGTCACCGAAGCTGTGCACGAAATCGCCGGGCTCAAGCCCTGTCACCTGGGCCACCATGAGGGTGAGCAGGGCGTAGGAGGCGATGTTGA
>JBHEOJ010000155.1:0-4124 GCA_046260855.1 Thioalkalivibrio sp. | reverse complement strand
GTGCGGATCTGTTCCAGCACCTGGGTGATCTGGTCGATGTGACGACCGTCGGGGGTGGGCCAGGCGCGCCACTGCTTGCCGTACACCGGGCCCAGTTCGCCGTCCTCGGTGGCCCACTCGTCCCAGATGCGCACGCCGTTGTCCTTGAGGTAGGCGGTGTTGGTCTCGCCCTTCAGGAACCACAGCAGCTCATGGACGATGGATTTCAGGTGCAGCTTCTTGGTGGTCACCAGGGGGAAGCCCTTGGAGAGGTCAAAGCGCATCTGGTGACCGAATAGGGCGCGGGTGCCGGTGCCGGTGCGGTCGGACTTGACCGTGCCGTGGTCCAGCAATTGGCGCATGAGATCGAGGTATTGGTTCATAAGGGACCGTGCCAGTTCGAAGATTCAGGTTGCCAAAGGGGCATCAAAATAGGGCGGGCCAGGCCTGCCCTATGTGCTACGCCGATAGGTCCAGACCATGATAACGGTTCCGGCGAGAACCATGGGCACGGTCAGTAACTGGCCCATGGTCAGCCAGCCGAAGGCGAGGTATCCGAGATGGGCGTCGGGCAGGCGCACGAACTCCACCAGGAAGCGGAACACCCCATAGCCGATCAGGAATAGTCCCGAGACCGCGGCCACCGGGCGCTTTTGCCGGGAGAACAACCACAGGATGGTGAATAGGGCCAGGCCCTCCAGGGCTGCCTGGTAAAGCTGGGACGGGTGGCGGGGCAGCAGGTCGGCGGCGGGGAAGATCATGGCCCAGGGCAGATCCGTGGGCTTTCCCCAGAGCTCGCCGTTGATCCAGTTGCCGATGCGTCCGGTGCCCAGCCCGATGGCGACCAGGGGCGCGATGAAGTCGGTGATCTGGAAGAAGCGCACGCCCAGCTTGCGGGCATACAGCCAGGAGGCCACCAGGGCGCCGATCAGGCCGCCGTGGAAGCTCATGCCCCCCTGCCAGACCCGCAGCAGCATCGCCGGGTCCGTGAGCCAGGCGTCGAAGTTGTAAAACAGGATGTAGCCCAGACGCCCGCCCACGATGATGCCGATCACCCCGTAGAACAGCATATCGCCCACCTGCTCCGGCGTGACCGGGCTCCAGGGCTTGCGGGCGTGAATGCGGCCCACCCACCAGAAGCCGGCGAAGCCCACCAGGTACATGATGCCGTACCAGTGGATGCTCAGGGGGCCGAGGCTGAGGGCGACCGGGTCGATGAAGGGATGCGTGGGATACATGGCGGTGGAGTTTAAGGCTTTGCGGCGGTGGTTGGAAATTCAGCAGGTTTTGACAGCGGACTCCTGCCGCAGATGCGCGGAGGCGCAGGGAAACGACAAGGACTGGACAGGATTTACATGATGAACATGATTTTTAAACAAACCCCTTCCAGGGTTTTGTGAATCATGTAAATCCTGTCAAAAACCTTTTAAGGTTTCTCTGCGCCTCCGCAGCCGTGCGGCAGATGTTCACATCCCCTGCACCGCCCGGCACAGCACCGCCTTGAGGTAGGCGGTCTCGGGCATGGCCGGGTGGATGGGGTGGTCTGGGGCCTGGCCGCCCCGGGCGAGGATCTGCAAGTTTCTGTCCACGTGGCGGGCCGCGCCCCAGAGCTGAGCCTCAAGCGAAGTTGCCTCCATGTGCTGGGAGCAGGAGCAGGCGATCAGCAGGCCGTCTTTGGCCATCACCTGCATGGCCATCTGGTTCAGGCGTCGGTAGGCGGCGGTGCCTTCCTTCATGTCCTTGCGGCGTTTGATGAATGCGGGCGGGTCGGTGATCACCACATCGAAGCGGGCCTGGTCCTCGCGAAGCCCTTTCAGCACCTCAAAGACATCCCCTTTCATACTGTTCATTTGGTCCGCCATGCCGTTCTCGGCGGCATTGGTGGCCAGGTTCTCCAGGGCATCCTGGGAGGCGTCCACGCAGGTGACCGACTCGGCCCCGTTGAGCGCCGCCTGAACGCCCCAGGCGCCCACGTAGCTGAACAGGTCCAGCACCTTCATGCCCTTGGACACACGGCTCAGCCAGGCCCGGTTGTCCCGCTGGTCGAAGAACCAGCCTGTCTTCTGGCCCGAGAGCAGGGGGGCGTGAAAGCGCGCGCCGTGTTCCGTCAGTGTCACCGTATCGGGCACCTCGCCCAGGGCGGGTTTCACGTACAGGTCCAGCCCTTCCAGTTCCCGCACCGGGCTGTCGTTGCGCCAGAGCACCGCCCTGGGGTGCACAGCCTTGTCCAGCGCCTCCAGGATCGCGTCCTTCATCACCTCCATGCCGGCGGTGGTGACCTGGGCTACCAGCACGTCGCCGTAGCGGTCCACCACCAGGCCGGGCAGGCCGTCGCTCTCGCCGTAGGCCAGCCGGTAGAAGGGTTCGGCGAACAGGCGCTCGCGAAGGGCGACGGCCACCTTGAGCCGGTGCACCAGCAGGGAGGCGCTGAAGGGATGGGTCTTATCCCGGCTCACCAGCCGCGCGCAGATCAGGGACTGGGGATTGCCATAGCCGGTGCCGATGGCCTTGCCGCGATGATCCTCGATCAGCACCGGCTGGCCCGGCGCCAGGCCTTTGATGGGTGTGGCGGCAATATCCACCTCGTTGCTGAACACCCAGGCATGACCTGCCAGCAGGCGGCGTTCCTCGTTCTTCTTCAGGCGCAGGGGGGTGTAGTCGAGGCTGTCCATGGGGATGTCCGATGTGGTGAGGCGGGCGGGCAGTATAACGTGCGGGGCATTCCCGGTGGGCTATGGGGTTACGGGACTTGGGACGGTGCCGAGGATATAGTCTTGATTAGAGCTTCAAATCAAAAAGCATCAACGCAAAGACGCGAAGGCGCAGAGGAACGCAAACATTTTCGGGTTGAAAAAAGCATCTCGGTGCTTGCATGCTCGACAGGATGCTCCTGCGCTGGGTTTCACGGTTTCAATTTCAGAAAGGCCTTTTTGCGACCTTTGCGCCTTCGCGTCTTTGCGTTGATGTTTTACGCCCCAAAGCCAATCAATGCCCGGGATACCCATGACCGCTCAATACAAGAACCGCCTCGCCCACGAGACCAGTCCCTACCTGCTGCAGCACGCGGACAATCCGGTGGACTGGTATCCCTGGGGGCCGGAGGCGATGGAGAAGGCGAAGACCGAGGGCAAGCCTATCCTGCTCTCCATTGGTTATTCCGCCTGTCACTGGTGTCATGTTATGGCCCACGAGTCCTTCGAGGACCCGGCCACCGCAGAGGTGATGAACCGGCTGTACGTGAACATCAAGGTGGACCGGGAAGAGCGCCCGGACCTGGACAAGATCTACCAGACCGCCCAGTTCATGCTCAGCCAGCGCAGCGGCGGCTGGCCGCTGACCATGTTCCTCACACCGGACCAGGTGCCCTTCTTCGGCGGCACCTATTTCCCCGATACGCCCCGCCATGGCCTGCCTGCCTTCCGGGACATGCTGGAGCGCATCGCCGGGTTTTACCGGGAGCGACCGGATGAGATCGAGCGTCAGAACGAGTCCCTGCAGGGTGCCCTGAGCGGCCTGTTCTCACCCCGGGGGCACGATCCCCTGAACAGCGCCGTGCTGGATACGGTACGGGCGGTGATCGCCAAACAGTTCGATGAGCAGGACGGCGGCTTCGGCACCCCGCCCAAGTTCCCCCACCCCTCCACCCTGGAGCGCCTGCTGCGCCACTATGTGCACACCGGTGACGAGCGCGCCCGCCACATGGCCTGCTTCACCCTGGAGAAGATGGCCCGGGGCGGCCTGAACGACCAACTGGCCGGCGGCTTTTGCCGCTACTCTACGGACGGGCAGTGGATGATCCCGCACTTCGAGAAGATGCTCTACGACAATGGCCCGCTGCTGGCCCTCTATGCCCAGGCCCATGCCGCCACCGGCGATGCCTATTTCGCGGACGTGGCCGGGCGCACCGCCGCCTGGGCCATGGACACCATGCAATCCCCCGAGGGCGGCTTCTACTCGGCCCTGGATGCGGACTCTGAAGGGGAGGAGGGCCGCTACTACGTCTGGCAGCCTGAGGCCGTGCGCGCCCTGCTGCCGGAAGCGGTCTACCCGGTGTTCGCCAGGGTCTACGGCCTGGACCGCGCGCCCAACTTCGAGGGCAAATGGCATCTGCATACCTTTGTAACGCCGGAGGAACTGGCGAAGGA
>JBHEOJ010000154.1:0-4627 GCA_046260855.1 Thioalkalivibrio sp. | reverse complement strand
CAGGCGGGCGGCCCTGGCCTGGTTGCCCCGGGTGTGTTTCAGGGCCTCCTGGATGCGTTGCGCATCATCGTTGTGCACCCATTGATAGGAACGTGTCTGTATCCCGGCCAGCGCGGGGCCTTCCTGCTGTCCTGGCATCGAGGTGGATCGAGCCACGGGGCCTGGCGGTTCATCGGGCAGCCTGACGGCGCTTTGCTCGGCGAGGATGCGTGAGCTGTTCCTGGGTGATGAGTTCGTCATCGGCCTGAGCATCGCCCGTTCCAGGAGATTCTGAAGCTGGCGCACATTGCCGGATGCATCGGGGGCCAGCACCCGGCCGCAGTTCAGGCCAAGCATTTGGGAAAGCAGTCTCAGGATGCCCTGCACCGTGTGGTGACGGGTCCTGGGGCCGGTCCATCAGCTTGGCGATTTCCTGTACCACAGACAATTGTTGCTTGAGTGCGTCATCGCGGTTCGGCGCTGTGGCTGTGGTCACCGGATCATTGTCCTTTGAGTGGCCCGGAACCGCGTTCCGCTTTGTCAGCGAGAAGCGTGTCAGCAATTGCTAACGCGGGATGGCGATGTGTACGTGTGGCCTTGCCCCGTAAAGGTGCCTTTCCGGGGATGGCATGCACCCCGATCGTGCGTCCGCGCCACGGTTCGTGGTCACGTGATGTTCCCGGAATCGTGCGCAAGCGCATGCGGGTGACGTGTTTTGTCCTTGTCAGTGAGCATTGGCATGGCAGTTGCATTTGCCCTTGACGTGGAGATTTTGTTCCGCGTCCCGAGTAGGGGCACAACACTCAACGTTCCGAGGTGCACTTCCATGGCTGATATCAAGAACACATTTACCCGGCGCAAGATGCTCAAGACCATGATGGGCCTGCCGCTCGCCGCCAGCGGCGTACTGGGCTCCGGCAAGCTGCTCGCCAACGCCAACCCGGCGACTTCCGCCATCAACACCACAGGCCTTGCGGTGACAGACGACACCGTCCAGGTGGGTATCCTGCATTCGCTCACCGGCACCATGGCCATCAGTGAGACCGGTTCCGTGGAAGCGGAGACCCTGGCGATCGAACAGATCAATGCCATGGGCGGTATCCTGGGTCGCAAGCTCGAGATCATCACCGAAGACGGCGCCAGCGACTGGCCCACCTTTGCCCAGCGCGCACGCAAGCTGCTGCGCCAGGACAAGGTGGCCGCTATCATGGGTTGCTGGACCTCCGCCTCCCGCAAGGCCGTGCTGCCTGTGCTGGAGCGCGAGAACGGTCTGCTCTACTACCCCACCTTCTACGAAGGTCTGGAACAGTCCCCCAACGTCATCTACACCGGGCAGGAAGCCACCCAGCAGATCTTAGCGAGCCTCGACTGGTTGGCCAAGGAGAAGGGCGCCAAGAGCTTCTACCTGGTCGGTTCCGACTACATCTGGCCGCGTACCTCCATGAAGATCGCCCGCATCCATATCGAGCAGAAGCTGGGCGGTACCGTGGTGGGCGAGGACTACGCGCCCCTGGGTCACACATCCTTCGGCTCCAACATCAACCGCATCCGCCTGCGTCGTCCCGACGTGATCTTCGGTGCCGTGGTGGGCGGCAGCAACGTGGCCTTCTTCCGTCAGCTCAACTCCGCCGGTCTCAACGGCAGCAATACCACCCTGCTGACCTTGGCAACCACCGAAGACGAGGTGCTGGGCATCGGCGGCGAGAACATGGAGGGCTTCTACTCATCCATGAAGTACTTCCAGAGCGTGGAGAACGACAACAACGCCGCCTTCGTGAAGGCCTTCAAGGAGCGCTGGGGTGCAGACAGCGTCATCGGCGACGTCACCCAGGCCGCCTATCTGGGTCCCTGGCTCTGGAAGGAGGCCGTGGAGCGCGCCGGGAGCTTCGATGTGGCCAAGGTGACTGCAGCCTCCCCGGATATCGAGTTGACCACGGCGCCTGAGGGCTACGTCAAAGTGCACAAGAACCATCACCTGTGGAGCAAGACCCGCATCGGCAAGTGGCGCAAGGACGGCCAGGCCGACGTGGTGTTCGAGTCCGACCTGATCGAACCGAACCCCTTCCCCGAAGGTTACCAGTAACAGGCAACAAGCAGGGGTTCCGGGCGCTTGTGCCCGGAACCCCACTTCCTGAACCGGGGCCCCGCGCCTCAAAGATCAAGGATCACACTCATGGGCGACTTCTCAGCGCAGGATCTCATGGCCATTGGTGCCATGCAGGGGTTCGCGGGATTGAGCTTCTTCAGCGTGCTGCTGCTGATGGCCCTAGGCCTGGCCATCATCTACGGGCAGATGCGCGTCATCAACATGGCCCATGGCGAATTCATGGTCATCGGCGCCTATACCACATACATGCTCTCTGGCCTGGTGAGCAGTCATGCACCCTGGGCCATGGATTTCTATATCTTCCTGGCCATTCCGGCCTCGTTCCTTACCGCATTCCTGTTCGGCCTGTTCATCGAGATGGTGATGATTCGCCATCTGTACAACAGGCCGCTCGATACACTGCTGGCCACCTGGGGCCTGGCGCTCATCATGCAGCAGATCTTCCGTTCCACCTTCGGTGCGCGGGAAGTGAGTGTGACGCTGCCTGACTGGCTGCAGGGTTCCTTGCGGCCCACGCCGATGATCGACATCCCCATCAGTGGACTCAGCATCATGGTGCTCACGCTGTTCGTGACCGTCGGCGTTCTGTGGTTCATGTACCGCTCCCGCTGGGGCCTGAGGGTGCGTTGCACCATGGCCAGTCGCGAGATGAGCGGCGCCGTGGGCATCAACACCAAGTGGGTGGACCGCATCACCTTCGCAGTAGGTTGTGGCATCGCGGGCATCGCCGGCGCAGCCTTCACCACCATCTCATCCACCGGACCCACCAGCGGCACGCTGTACATCGTGGATACCTTCCTGGTGGTGGTGTTCGGTGGCGCAGGCAGCATCATGGGCACCGTGGCCTCTTCCTTCGTGATCGCCCAGGGTCAGTCGCTGCTCGAGTTCTTCATCGGCAGTTCCATGGCCAAGGTCACCACCCTGCTGACCATCATCATCATCCTGATGATCCGTCCCCAGGGCCTGTTCGCCAGCAAGGTGCGCCGCTAAGGCGCGCCCTCTCAGGAGCCATAACATGAACAACGTACTGAGTATGATTCTGGGCAGGCGAGGCCTGGGTGGCGTGCTGATCCTGGCGGCACTGATCCTGGTAGTCCTGCCTGTGATGATGGGCATCGATCAGCTCAACCTCGCAGGCCGCTACCTGAGCTTCGCCTTTGTGGCCGTGGGCCTGGTGATGGCCTGGGGCTATGGCGGTGTGCTGAGTCTAGGTCAGGGAATCTTCTTCGGCATCGGCGGTTACGCCATGGCCATGTTCCTCAAGCTCGAGGCCTCGGATCCGGAGAGCACCTCCATCCAGACCACCCCGGGCATCCCGGATTTCATGGACTGGAACCAGATCACATCCCTGCCGTGGTTCTGGGAGCCCTTCAACAGCCTGGTCTTTACCATCTTCGCTATCCTCACCCTTCCGGCCCTGTTCGCCTGGATCATCGGCACAGCCATGTTCAAGCGTCGCGTGAGTGGTGTGTACTTCGCCATCATCACCCAGGCCATTGTGGTGATCCTGACCATCCTGATCATCGGTCAGCAGGGGCTTACCGGCGGCGTCAACGGCATCACCGATCTGCGCACCCTCAAGGGCTGGGATATTCGCACCGACGAGGCGCTGTTCATTCTCTACTACGTGAACGCGGTGCTGCTGATCGGCGCGGTTCTGCTGGGGATGTGGATCCTGTCAACCAAGTACGGGCGCATCCTCATTGCCATGCGGGACCGTGAGGACAGGGTGCGCTTCTCCGGCTACGACGTGGCCAACTTCAAGGTGTTTGTCTTCTGCGTGGCGGCCCTTATGTCCGGTGTCGGTGGGGCCATGTTCACCCTTCAGGTGGGCTTCATGTCACCCTCCCTCATCGGCATCGTGCCCTCCATCGAGTTCGTGATCTTCGCGGCGGTGGGCGGACGGCTTTCCCTGCTGGGTGCCGTGTACGGTGCATTGCTGGTTTCCTACGCGCGCACCATGGTGGCGGAGGCCTATCCTGAGTTGTGGTTGTTTGTCATCGGCGGTGTGTTCATCGCCGTGGTGATGTTCGCGCCCTACGGTCTGGCCGGGCTTTACGAAAAGTACCTGCAGCCCCGGGTGGACGAATTCATGGCCCGGTTTCGCAAACCTGAAGCGCCCGCGAGCAAGACGCTAGACGCGCCGACAACCGAATCCACGGAGGTACAGCGGTGAGCACCAATACGGATTATCTGCTGGCGGTTGAGGATCTAACCGTCTCCTTCGACGGGGTCAAGGCCATCGACAACCTGAACTTCTACGTGGACCACAAGGAGCTGCGGGTGGTGATCGGTCCCAATGGGGCGGGCAAGACCACCCTGCTGGATCTGATCTGCGGCAAGACCAAGTCAAGCACCGGTTCCATCAAGTTCAAGGGCCAGGAACTGACCAGTCTGCAGGAGCATCGAATCGTTGGCGCCGGCGTGGGTCGAAAGTTTCAGACCCCCTCCATCTACGAGGCCCTGAGCGTGCGTGAAAACCTGGAGGTCTCCTACCCCCAGGGCAAGACGGTCTTCGGCGCCCTGTTCTTCAAGCACACC
>JBHEOJ010000153.1:4320-4687 GCA_046260855.1 Thioalkalivibrio sp. | reverse complement strand
GATGCAACTCTTCCAGTCCGGAGGGGCTGGCTGCGGCGTGGGGCGACGAAAGACACCGCGCTCCAGCCGCTCCAGCCAGCCGCGATCCACGTATTTCCGGGTGAGGAACCGGTTGACGCCGTGGTTCTCCAGCCAGCGCGCATCCACCACAAAGCCGGCGGGAACAGCTTCCAAGACGCTCTTCAGCTTTCCCTCTATTTGTGTACTCATGGTACACATTATGAGTAATACTCGAAGATCAAGGCAAGCCTGCTTCGGACTTGCACGATTATGGGTGCTTCCGGTCGCCGGCACGAATTGCAATATCCCGAAAAGGGTGCTTTCGTGCGTTTTTTCTCTGCCCAGGCTTCGGTAGGTCAGGTATCAA
>JBHEOJ010000153.1:0-4280 GCA_046260855.1 Thioalkalivibrio sp. | reverse complement strand
CGAGGTTTCCGGAGGCGGGGCTTCATGGGTCAGGCTACATTACTCAGAACTTCCAGGCCCTGATATCAACCGTCTAGGCGCACCGGCCGTCGAAAACGATGCCCGCGATGGAGGTTTCCGGGCGTCCGCAGCGCAGCAGTGAGGAGTCGTTCGTGAGCAACGGCTCGGCGGCAGCTCTGGGTCGATAGCGACAGTAGGCACCTATGCGCTCACTCGAGAAGGAGGCCACCGTGATCCGGGACTATCTGGGTGATTTCACCCCAAGGAGAGAATGCTCAGGTCCTGCTGTTTGATCTGCCTTGATGGCCTCTTCTGGAGCGCCCCCTGTGCGAGGACTATACTGGCGTCCTGGCGCGCCCCCGACGGTAGCGCCCGCCTTCGTTCCCGCCTTTCCATCGAGTCTTTTGATGCTCTACTACTTCGACCTGATAGGTGTGGCTGTGTTTGCGGCCAGCGGTGTGCTCGCCGCGCGTGACCGGAACCTGGATATCTTCGGATTGATCATGGTCGCCACCTTCACAGCCATCGGGGGTGGCACCATCCGCGACCTGCTCCTGGATCGACATCCGATCTTCTGGGTGGTGGATCCCTGGTATTTGGTCGTCATCATCGCTTCGGCCATCACGACCATCGTGTACCTGAAGTGGCGCCCCCCACCCGGGAGGCTATTTCTCTTGGTCGATACCCTGGGCCTGGCGTTGTTCGCCATGTCCGGCGCCACGCTGGCCTTGGCCGCCGGGCATTCGCCACTCATCGTCATCATCATGGGGGTGATGACAGGCACCATGGGTGGCATGTTGCGGGACGTCATCACCGCTCGCGTACCCCTGATCCTGCAAAAGGAGATCTACGCCACCGCAGCCTTGTGTGGCGTGGTGGTTTACCTGCTGGCGGTGGCCGCTGGCGTCAACGACCTCATGGCCTTCTGCGTGGGTTTCTCCACCGTAGTGGCACTGCGCCTGATCGCGATCCGTTGGGGCATCAACCTGCCGGTGATCCGCGTTTAGATGCCAGGCCCCCGCTTGCGGGGGCAGGGATAAAGTGAAACATCCCTACGGTAAGCCAGGACATCCACCCGCCACCCTCCCTTCAGATTGATTAATATCAGACGATACAAGGGTATCCGATGCACCCTATTGAAGGGGGGTTGCATCATGCCCTCCTCCTTAACCCTCCATACCGGATTCTTCGTCTGATGCAGATTCGCAGCCAACGTATCAAACTGACCCTATTGGTGGTCGCCGTCAGCCTGCTACCGCTGGTCATCATGGCCGTGAGTACCAGCCAGGTACTGCGGGGTCAGGTGGAAGGGAGTCTACAAGAGGCGCTGGTGGGCATCGGCCAGGAGGTGTCCAATCTACTGGAGACCTACATGCTTCAGCGTGGTGATGAGCTGGGCGCCATCGCAGAGCACGCCGAGCGCTTCGATGGCCCGGGTGGGGACGGCGTATTGGCCGGCTATCGCCGTCACTTCGACGAATTCAGCTACCTGGCCATCGTGGAACCAAGCGGTCAGGTGCGGGCTGAGACCGGCGAACTTATCCTGGGCGACGCTCAGAACCGCCAGCGCCAACTACTCGGATGGGCCTCGGCGGCGGCCGATGGACAACGGCTGCTGGACGTGGATGACCAGCCCGGGGCCGATCGGGAGCGCTATATCGTCTTCCTGCAACCCCTGGCCGGAGACGAGGGTGTGCTGGTCGGTCAGGTGGCCGGCAGCCGTGTGGTGAACATTACCAACCGCGTGCAGATCGGTGAAACCGGTCGCGCCACGCTGTTCAACCATCAGGGACACCTGATCGGCCATCCAGACCCGAGTCGATATGGCTACGATATGAGTCATTACCCCATTCTTGACCCCGTTCTGCGCCGTGGGGAAGGTCATCCTGGCGGAGAGTTCCTCAGTGGTGATGGACGTATGAAATGGGGCCTGACCTTCGCCCTGGATGACCTGGAACGCCGCTACGACGTGCGTTGGGGGGTAATTGTCGACCAGACCCTGGAGGAACTCTACGCACCGCTCACCCGGGTGCAAAGACTGATGTGGTTGGTTTCCCTGCTGGTTCTGGCCGGTGCCGTCATTCTGGGCATCGCCTACGCCCATCGCCTCGTCAGGCCTTTGAACCACCTCTCCGAGTGCCTCCAACAGGCGGCCGACGATGCGGACCTCACGCGTCGGGTGCGCGTGGATTCCCATGATGAGATCGGTCGCACCGGGGAAGCCTACAACGCTTCCATGGAACGCCTGCAGGGGATGGTGCGTGAACTGAATGGGGCCGTGGGCGAACTTTCCACGGCCTCCGATCAACTCACCCAGCATGCCCGTATCTCCCGGGAGGCAACCGACCAACAGCGGGGGGAACTCAACCAGGTGGCCAGTGCGGTGGACGAGATGGTGGGCAGCGTGGAGGACGTGGCCCGGAATACCCGTCAGGCCGCCGAAGGCGCCACCGAGGCCCGGGGCGTGGCCGAAGAGGGCCGCCGCACGGTGGCCAGTTCGGTGGCCGCCACCGAGGATCTGGCCCAGGGTATGGAAAACGCCTCGCAGGCGGTTAGCAAGGTCCAGTCCGGCGCGCAGAACATTGATACCATCCTGCGGGTTATCAGCGATGTGGCCGAACAGACCAACCTACTGGCCCTGAATGCGGCCATTGAAGCCGCCCGGGCCGGGGAACAGGGACGCGGCTTCGCGGTGGTTGCGGACGAGGTACGCACCCTCGCGCGACGCACCAACGCCTCCATCACCGAGATCCGTAGCATCATCGAATCGCTACAATCGGATGTGGGCAACGCCGTGAATCTCATGCAACGCAGCGCCGAGCAGGGCGAACAAAATCGTCAACGCGTCGCGGATGCCGATCAGGCCTTGCAACGCATTGCCGAAGCCGTCCAGCGGATCGACGACATGAATCAGCAGATTGCGCAAGCCAGCAACGAGCAGGCCACCACCATGGAGGAGATACGTCGCAGTGTCACGGGCATCAACGACAGTGCCGGACAGTCAGCCGAAGAGATGCGCGGGGTGGACGATGCCGGCAGGCACCTGTCGGAACTGGCGCAGCGGGTGGGTCAACTGGTCAATCGCTTCCGTGCCTGAAGTGCCCACGGACCGGCCTTGAGATCATCCGCAAATCCCGCCGCAAAGGACGTGAGCCGAAGCCCGGCGACTGCTGTGTGCTCTATGCCTACCGGACCGTTTCCTGCCCGCCCGGTCAGAAATCCGCCAGCGGCCATTGCTGGTGAACCAAGACCGCCCAACACGCCACCATGCTTGAACCATTAACCCTGGAGCGTCACCAGGTCTGGCTATACCTCGCCGGAATCCTCGGCGGGCTCACGCTCGGCACTCAGTTTCCGGGCGTCGGCCCCGTGTTCGATGCGCTGCTGTGGCCCGTGCTGGGCGTACTCCTGTATAGCACCTTCGTGCAGGTGCCGCTGCTGCAGTTGCGCCATGCCTTCCGGGATCTACCCTTCATCCTCGCCCTGCTTCTCGGGAATTTCGTCCTGATTCCGCTGCTGGCCTGGGGCCTGGTGCTGCTGCTCCCCGACGATCCGGCGCTGCGACTGGGCGTACTCCTGGTGCTACTGGTGCCCTGCACCGACTGGTTCATCACATTCACCCAGCTTGGTCGTGACGACATCGCGGTCACACCGTTGAACCTGCTGCTGCAGTTCCTGTTGCTGCCCATGTACCTGTGGCTGATGCTGCCGTCGGAACAATTTTCTTCCGTACTCTCGGTGGAAGACCTCGCCCCAGCAGCCATCGGACTGATCGGGATACCGCTCGCGCTGGCCGCCATGAGCGAACGCTGGATGGAGGCACACCCTGACCGGGCAGTCTGGCGCGAACGGCTGGCCTGGTGGCCCGTGCCACTGTTGACCATCGTGGTGTTCCTGATCGCAGCAGCACAGGTGGGGGTGGTCCGGGATGCCGGGCCCATGCTGCTATCGGTGCTGCCGATATTCGTCGCCTTCGCGCTGGCGGCCGCGTTGATCGCACGGGTACTGATGCAGCTTCTGGCCCTGCCGCTGACCAGCGGCCGGACGCTGGCGTTCAGCCTTGGAACCAGAAACTCCTTCGTGGTGCTGCCCTTCGCGCTATCCCTCCCGGCAGGCTGGGAGGCGACAGTCGTGGTCATCGTTCTCCAGACTTTGGTGGAACTGTTCGCCATGGTCTTCTATCTGTGGTGGATTCCCCGGTGCTTATTTCGGGGGTGAGTCTGACTTGTGATGCGTCGTGACTTCCGGGAAACGATCAATCCACCCCCTCGGTATCCAAC